>NZ_SMAK01000015.1 GCF_004346195.1 Tepidamorphus gemmatus
CGCCGCATCGGTGTCGACCTCGGTTCGGAAAAGCCGACACCCCATGAATCATACAGGAGTCGCCCTGGGAATCCCCCTTCTCAAACACGCTCTGAGGCTCGGGATCGATGGCGATGCGCTCATGCTTGAAGCCGCTACCGCGCCGCCGCCAAGGGTGCTCGACCTGTTGGGCCGGCATAAGGCCGGCGTCATTGCCCTGCTGCGGCCAGCGAATGACGGCTGGTCGGGCGAGGACTGGCTCGCCTTCTTCGACGAGCGGGCCGGCATCGCCGAGTTCGATGGTGGCCTATCCCGCGAACAAGCGGAGGTCCGCGCCTTCGATTGCTGCGTCGTCGAATGGCTCAACCGCAATCCGGTGCGCTCGCCGTCCGGCCGCTGCGTCGGCTGCGGCGGAAGCGAACACGCGAACGACAAGCTGCTGCCGTTTGGCACCGAACCGACGGGACATGCTTGGCTGCATTCGCGCTGCTGGCCGGCGTGGCACGCCGCGCGCCAGGCCGAGGCGATTGCCGCACTGGCAGCCATGGGAATCGACCAACTGAGGACGAACCAATGACCGGAAAAAAGTCTGCCAAGGAAGCCATGCCGGCGACGGTGGTTGCCAACGATCCCGACGATCTGAAGGGAACTCTGAAGAATATCGGCGGCTCGCGTTCCGACCATTGGAACAACATCCTCGCCAACCAGACCGTCCAGGCCCTTTGGCTGAAGCATTCCGACCCGGCGACGCGAGATAAGCAATACAGCGCCACCATCGCCGCGCTGGTCGGGATCGGACCGAAGGATGAGCTGGAGGGCATGATGGCGGCGCAACTGATCGCCGCCCACAACGCCGCGATGGAATGCTACCGCCGCGCCATGATCGGCGAGCAGACCTTCGAGGGCCGGCGTGAAAACCTCGCCCAAGCAAACAAACTCTCGCGCACCTACGCCACGCTGCTCGAAGCCCTCAACCGCCACCGCGGCAAGGGCCAGCAGAAGGTGACGGTCGAGCACGTCCACGTCCATTCCGGCGGGCAAGCGGTGGTGGGCGTGGTCGAGCCGGCGGGGGGTGGGGATCGCACGAAATCGGAGGATCAACCCCATGCAAAGCCAATTGCCCATGCACCGGAGCCGGCGATGCGGCGCCCGGACGAGGGCCGGGAGGCCGTGCCGGTCGCCGGCGATGCCGAACGGTCGCTGCCGGCTGCACGGCGGGCTGTCGCCGGGCGCGCCGAAGGGCAATAGGAACGCGCTCAAGCACGGCCGCTATACCGCCGAGGCACTCGCACGTCGGCGCGAGGTCGCGGCCCTCGTCCGCGCCATGCGCGCGCTTGCCGGCGCCGCCGAGGAGGGGGAATAATTTTCAAGCGATCGGGCGCCCGAACCGCACGGGGTCTCATGCGCAGCGTTTTTTTTCGGGGTTCTTCCTGCCTATTGGAAGGCAGCGGCCCAGAGCCTAGGGCGGCCATAGGTTCTTTCCGGCGGTCGGCGTATGCGGGCGGCAAAGGCCCGATCAAGCCCTAGCGGCAGAGACGAAAAAGTGGTTCGCGGTTCGCGGGTGCGCACCTCTGGTAAATTCTTGAATTTATTAAACGATTTCAAGATGCGGGCGCGTTTGGCTCGTAGGTGCGCAGTTCGCGGGTGCGCACCTGTTCAACTCGCGGCTATAGTTCGGCCAGATTGTGGGAAACCAAGGATTCGCGTGCGGGGGAATGGACAAACGCGCCTTAAGCGAACGTGACATCTGCACCAAGTTCATCACGCCCGCCCTGCGGCAGGCCGGGTGGGACGAGATGCTGCAAATTCGCGAGGAGGTCGGCTTCACCAAGGGCCGGATCATCGTGCGCGGCAAGCTGGTCACGCGCGGGCAGGCCAAACGCGCCGACTACATCCTCTATTACAAGCCGAATATCCCGCTCGCCCTGATCGAGGCCAAGGACAATTCCCACAGCGTCGGCGACGGGATGCAGCAGGCGCTCGACTACGCCAATACCCTCGACATTCCCTTCGTGTTCTCCTCGAACGGTGACGGCTTCGTTTTCCACGACCGCACCGGCGCCAGCACGCCAAGGGAGGCCAATCTCGGCCTCGACGCCTTCCCGTCCCCGGCCGATCTGTGGGCGCGCTATCGGGCCTGGAAGGGCCTCGATGCTGAAGCCGAGCAGGTTGTGCTTCAGGACTACTATGGTGACGGCGGCGACAAGGCCCCGCGCTACTACCAGGTCAACGCCGTCAACGCCGCGATCGAGGCGATCGCCAAGGGTTGCAACCGCGTGCTGCTCGTCATGGCGACCGGCACCGGCAAGACCTACACCGCCTTTCAGATCATCTGGCGGCTGTGGAAGGCGGGCCGCGCCAAGCGCGTCCTCTACCTCGCCGACCGCAACGTGCTGATCGACCAGACGATGGTCAATGACTTCCGCCCCTTCGGCGGCACGATGGCGAAACTTTCGACCCGGTCGAAGACCATCGAGCGGGACGACGGCACCCGCATCGCCATCACCACCGCGATGGACTCCCGCCGGCGGATCGATACGGCCTACGAAATCTATCTCGGGCTCTATCAGGCGATTACCGGGCCGGACGAACGGCAGAAAATCTATCGCGAGTTCTCGCGCGAGTTCTTCGATTTGATCGTGATCGACGAGTGCCACCGCGGCAGCGCCGCCGAAGATTCGGCCTGGCGTGAAATCCTCGAATACTTCTCGGGCGCGACGCAGATCGGCATGACCGCGACGCCGAAGGAAACCAAATACATCTCCAACATCGCCTATTTCGGCGCGCCGGTTTACTCCTATTCGCTCAAGCAGGGCATCCGCGACGGCTTCCTCGCGCCCTACAAGGTGGTCAAGGTCCATATCGACCGCGACGTGGAAGGCTACCGTCCGGAGAAGGGCCAACTCGACCGCGAGGGCGAGGAGGTCGAGGACCGCATCTACAACGTCAAGGACTTCGACCGCACGCTGGTGCTGGACGAGCGCACCAAGCTTGTTGCCCGCAAGATTACCGAGTTCCTGAAGGAGAGCGGTGACCGGTTCCAGAAGACCATCGTCTTCTGTGTCGATCAGGAGCACGCCGCGCGCATGCGCCAGGCGCTCATCAACGAGAATGCCGATCTGGTCGCCGAGAATCACCGCTATGTCATGCGCATCACCGGCGGCGATCAGGAAGGCCAGGCCGAACTCGGCAATTTCATTGACCCGGAATCGAAATATCCGGTGCTGGTGACAACCTCGCGGCTGCTTTCGACCGGCGTGGACGTTCAGACCTGCCGGGTGATCGCGCTCGATCGCGAAGTCAATTCGATGACCGAGTTCAAGCAGATCGTCGGCCGCGGCACCCGCGTGCACGAGGACACGCATAAATTCTATTTCACGCTGATCGACTTTCGCGGCGCCACCACGCATTTCGCCGATTCGGCCTTCGACGGCGAGCCGGTGCAGATTTACGAGCCGGGCGAGGGCGATCCCGTCGCGCCGCCCGACGACGTGCTGCCGACCGACGAGGACGGCGCACCGCTGCCCGAAACGCCCGGCGCGGACGAAACCATCGTCGATCAGCCCGGCCTGCCGCTGCCGCCGGGCGGCCCGCAGAAAAAGGTCTATGTCGATGGCGTCGGCGCCACCATCATTGCCGAGCGCGTCGAATATCTCGATGAGCACGGCAAGCTCGTCACGGAATCCCTGCGCGATTTCACCAAGAGGGCGCTCAAGAAGCGCTTCGCCAGCCTCGACGATTTCCTGAGGCGCTGGAAGGCGGCGGATCGCAAGCAAGCGATCGTCGAAGAACTGGAGGCCGAGGGCCTGCCACTCGATCCGATCGCCGAGGAATTGGGCAAGAACCTCGACCCGTTCGACCTCATCTGCCACGTCGCCTTCGACAAGAAGCCGCTGACCCGGCGCGAGCGTGCCGACAACGTCAAGAAGCACGACGTATTCACGAAATACGAGGGCCAGGCGCGCGCCGTGCTCGATGCCTTGCTCGCCAAATACGCCGACGAAGGCGTGCTCAATCTCGACGACGCCAACGTGCTGAAAATTCCGCCCTTAAGCTCGCTCGGCACGCCGGTTCAGCTCATCAAGGCATTCGGCGGCAAGGAGCAATTCGTCGCCGCCGTCCACGAAATGCAATCCGCGCTTTATCAGGAGACCGCCTGACCGATGATCGTCCGCACCACCGTCAAATCCATTCAGGACATCATGCGCCAGGACGTGGGAGTCGATGGCGATGCCCAGCGCATCAGCCAGTTGTGCTGGATGTTCTTCCTCAAGATCATCGACGATCAGGACCAGGAACTCGAACTCACCAAGGACGGCTACCGCTCGCCGATCCCGAAGAAATACCAATGGCGCAACTGGGCGGCCGACCCCGAGGGCATCACCGGTGAGGAGCTGCTCGCCTTCGTCAACGACGAGCTTTTCCCGGCGCTGAAGAACCTCACCATCTCCAACAAGCCCGGCGACCGCCGACGCGTGGTGCGCGACGTGTTCGAGGACGCCTACAACTACATGAAATCCGGCCAGTTGATGCGGCAGGTCATCAACCGCATCAACGAGGTGGATTTCAACGACTTGAAAGAGCGTCGCGACTTCGGCGAGTTCTACGAGCAGCTCCTGAACGATCTGCAATCTGCCGGCAACGCCGGCGAATATTACACGCCGCGCGCCGTCACCGCCTTCATGACGCAGATGATCGATCCGAAGCCCGGCGAAATCCTGCTCGATCCGGCCTGCGGCACCGGCGGCTTCTTGACCGGCGCCATCAATCACATGCGCAAAGCTTACGTGAAGCGTCCCGAGCACGAAGCGAAAATGCAGGCGAGCCTGCGCGCGGTCGAGAAAAAGCAGCTTCCGCACATGCTCTGCGTCACCAACATGCTGCTGCACGGCATCGAGGACCCGAGCTTCGTGCGCCACGACAACACGCTGGCGCGGCCCTATATCAGCTACACAGCCTCCGACCGCGTGGACATCGTGCTCACCAATCCGCCGTTCGGCGGGCGCGAGGAGGACGGCATCGAGCAGAACTTCCCGCAGCATTTCCGCACGCGCGAGACGGCCGATCTGTTCCTCGCTCTGATTATCCGCCTGCTCAAGCCCGGCGGGCGTGCCGCGGTGGTGCTGCCGGACGGCACGCTGTTCGGCGAAGGCGTCAAGACGCGGCTGAAAGAGCACCTGATGGCGGAATGCAACCTGCACACCATCGTTCGCCTGCCCAATTCGGTGTTCAAGCCCTACGCCTCGATCGGCACCAATTTGCTGTTCTTCGAGAAGGGGGAGCCCACGAAGGAGATCTGGTTCTGGGAGCACCGCGTGCCGGAAGGCCAGAAAGCCTATTCGATGACCAAGCCGATCCGCTTCGAGCATTTCAATGACTGCATCGAGTGGTGGGGCGGCAAGAGCCGCAAAGGGCGCACGGAAGGCCCGCTCGCCTGGAAGGTGAGCGCCGAGGAGGTGAAGGCCCGCGGCTACAATCTCGACATCAAGAACCCGAATACGGCGTCGGAAGATCACGGAGACCCGGAAGAGCTGCTGGCGAAGCTCACCGCGGCCGAAGCCGAGACGGCGCGCCTGCGCGATGAGTTGAAGGCGATCCTTGCCGAGGCGCTGCTCCGATGAATCCTGAGCGCCTGCTTGCCCATTACGAGACGATCGCCGACGCGCCCGATGCCATCCCGCGCCTGCGCCGCTTCGTGCTCGATCTGGCGGTGCGCGGCAAGCTCGTGCCGCAGGACCCGAACGATGAACCGGCGTCGGAACTGTTGAAGCGGATCGCGGCCGAGAAGGCGCGGCTGGTGAAGGCGGGGGAGATCAAGCGCGAGAAATCTGTGGCTCGTACCAGCGCCGACGATCTTAGTTTCGATTTGCCCGCCGGATGGTCATTTGCTTCTTTGTCGGAAGTCGCGGCCTGCCTTGACCATCGCCGAATCCCGGTCAACAGCACCGAGCGGGAAGCGCGGATCGCGAGCAAGTCGCGGGAAGAGCTTTTTCCTTACTATGGAGCTACGCAGCAACAGGGCTGGATCGACGACTACCTGTTTGACGGCGAGTTCATATTGCTCGGCGAGGATGGTGTGCCATTTGGCGATCCGTTCCGAACGAAGGCGTATCTCATTAGCGGCAAATCCTGGGTGAATAATCACGCCCATGTTTTTCAAGCCATCCTCACGTCGCCTCAGTTCTTGGTTCATTATCTGAACGTGTTCGATTACTCTGGACGGGTCGTAGGCACGACACGCGCCAAGCTAAATCAAGCGCAGGCCGTCACGATACCTTGTCCCATTCCACCGCTCGCCGAGCAGCACCGCATCGTCGCCAAGGTCGATGAGTTGATGGCGCTCATCGACCGGCTGGAGGCCGCGCGCGCCGAACGGGAGGCGACGCGCGACAGGCTCACGGCGGCGAGCCTTGCCCGACTCAACGCGCCCGATCCCGAAACCTTCCGCGACGACGCCCGCTTCGCGCTCGACGCCCTGCCGGCGCTCACCGCGCGCGCCGACCAGATCAAGCAGTTTCGCCAGACCATCCTCAACCTCGCTGTGCGCGGCAAACTCGTGCCGCAAGACCCGAACGACGAGCCGGCCTCGGAACTCTTGAAGCGGATCGCGGCCGAGAAGGCGCGGCTGGTGAAGGATGGGAAGATTAGGACGCCAAGAGCGATCCCGGCGCTTCCTGAACTGCCGTACCCAATCCCTGCGAATTGGCGATGGTCGCAACTTGCAGAAATTGGCGTGTTGAGCCCGCGCAACGAAGCGCCCGATGCTTTGGAGGCTTCATTCGTCCCGATGTCGTTGATCCCGGCTGAGTATGGCGTCGCCAACCACCACGAAGTCCGCCGCTGGGGTGAGATCAAGAAGGGCTACACACATCTTGCCGAGGGCGATGTTGGCCTCGCCAAGATCACACCGTGCTTTGAGAACGGCAAATCAGCCGTATTCCGCAATCTGACCGGCGGGATCGGCGCGGGCACCACTGAGTTGCATGTCGTGCGTCCGCTGTTTGTCGATCAGGATTACATTCTGCTTTTTCTCAAAAGCCCGCATTTCATCGAAACCGGCATTCCGAAGATGACTGGCACGGCCGGGCAGAAGCGTGTGCCATTCGAGTACTTCGCCTATTCGCCCTTTCCCCTCCCGCCGCTCGCCGAGCAGCGCCGCATCGTCGCCAAGGTCGATGAGCTGATGGCGCTGTGTGACCGGCTGGAGACGAGCCTCGCCACCGCCGACGACACCCGCCGCCGCTTGCTCGAGGCGCTCCTCGCCGAGGCGCTCGCGCCGGCCGAGGATCGCGAATTGGAGGCGGCGGAATGACCGCGCCGCGCACCTTCAACGTCTATTGCGACGAAAGCTGCCACCTGGAGCACGACCGCATTCCGGTGATGGCTTGGGGTGCCGTTTCCTGTCCGGCCGAGGATGCGCGCGCCATTGCCGAGGCGGTGCGGGCGCTCAGGGCCGAGCACGGGCTTGCGGCAGACTTCGAGACGAAATGGAGCAAGGTCTCTCCCGCCAAGGCGGCGTTCTATCTCGCGCTCGTCGATCTGTTTCTTAACGACGAGCGGCTGCGCTTCCGCGGGCTCGTCGTGCCCGACAAGGGCAAGCTCGATCACGTGCGCTTCGGCCAGTCACACGACGATTGGTATTACAAGATGTATTTCACGATGCTGCGCCCGATCTTCACCGCGCCGCATCGCTACCGCATCTATCTCGACGTGAAGGATACGCGCGGCGGGCCGAAAACGCGCAAGCTTCACGAGGTGCTCGCCAACAGCCTCTACGACTTCGACCGCGAATGCATCGAGCGCGTGCAGCAGGTGCGCAGCCATGAAAGCGAGCTGTTGCAGCTCGCCGATCTGTTGATCGGCGCGCTGACCTACGCCAACCGCGGATTGACCACGAGCACCGCCAAGACCGCCATCGTGGAACGCTTGCGCGCGAGGCTTGGGCGAGAGGCGCTCACGCGCACATCGGCCTTCGCCGCCGTCAAGTTCAACATTCTGGTCTGGCGGGCGCAGGAGGCGGCCGGATGACGCCGCCGGACCTCTTGCTGTTGGCGGCGTTTGACGGCGATTGGCAGGCTTACGAGGCCGAACTCTACCGCATTTTCCTGATCGAGATCGCGAAGGCCAAGCTTCAATTTCGCGGCTGGCCGGTGAATTGCCGGCGCATCCCCGAGGCACACGGGCGCTGGGCCTCGTTCTGGCATCTCGTGCAGGAAGGCCCGATCGAGGACGACCGCCTGCCCGATCTGCGGCGCTGCGAGCGCATCCGCTGGGTGCGCTGGGTGATTGAGAATGCGGCCACGCATCCCGAGATCGATGAGTGGCAAGAAATTCGCGGCAACGCCGTCGATACGCTCCTCTGGTATCGGGAGGAGTACCTGGTCGTGCTTGCAAAGCGCCGCGATTATTGGCTGCTCAAGACCGCCTATTGCACGACTCAGCGCGGGCGGATCGAAAAGAAGCGCCGGGAGCGCGATGCCTATCTGGCCAAGATCAAAAAGGGAGCCCAAAATAGCTGAAGCCGCCCAAGCAAGCCGGGGCGGCCTCGAACGCTCCTCCTACACATGGCAGGTGAGACGCCGCTTATATGTCGCCGGAAGGCCGAAATGTCAAGGAAAACCGGCATCTGCCTCGTTACGCGTTGCCTTCTTTGGCTCGAAAAGGCTCTGCAATGCAATCGGTTAGCGGGATAAAGGCTCACTCGAAGTCAAATCGACCGGGCATCGCGGCGGCTTGTCAATCGAGTATGTTTAGATTACACTAAACAATCATGAAGAGGCCAACGCAACCCGCCGATCCCACCCGCCGCCAGGCGGTGATCTATGCCCGCGTTTCCTCCAAGGAGCAGGAGAAGGAAGGCTTCTCGATCCCGGCGCAATTGAAGCTGCTCAAGGAATATGCCGCCGCCAACGGCTTTGCGGTGGCGCAGGAATATGTGGACGTGGAAACGGCCAAGCAGACCGGCCGCGCCGCCTTCGGCGAGATGGTCGCCTATCTCAAGGCGCATCCCTCGGTTCGGGTGATGCTCGTCGAGAAGACCGACCGGCTTTACCGGAATCTCAAGGATTGGGTGACGGTGGACGAACTCGACGTGGAACTGCACTTCCCCAAGGAAGGCGTGGTGCTGTCGCGCGAGTCGCGCTCGTCGGAAAAGTTCATGCACGGCATCAAGGTGCTGATGGCGAAGAACTATATCGACAACCTGTCCGAGGAAGCGCGCAAAGGGATGCAGGAGAAGGCCGAACAGGGCATCTGGCCGACCAAATGCCCGCTCGGCTATCGCAACGTCACCGGGCCGGACGGCAAGAAGATCATCGCCACCGATCCGGCGATCGCGCCGCTCATCGTCAAGCTGTTCGAATGGTACGCACGCGGCGACATTTCGCTCAAGGAAGTGGCGCGCAAGGCGCACGCGGCGGGCCTCGTATACCCTAAGACCGGCGCCAAGGTGCCGATGAGCACCATCCACACCATCCTGCGCAACCGGCTCTATACGGGATGGTTCGAATGGAACGGCAAGCTGATAAAGGGTCGGCACGAGGCGTTGATCCCGGTCGAGCTATGGGAGCGCGTGCAAGGCGTGCTCGACGGCCGCTTCGCCAAGAAGACTAAGCGCGGCAAGCATGACTTCGCCTTCTCGGGCCTAATCCAATGCGCGCAATGCGGCTGCGCGGTGGTCGGCGAGATCAAGAAGCAGCGCTACGTCTACTACCATTGCACGGGCTACGCCGATAAGTGCCGGGGCAATCCGGCTTCCTGCCGGCGCAAGCACGTGCGCGAGGAGGCGCTCGAAGCGCAGTTCACCCAGCTTCTTGGGCGGTTACGGTTCGACGACGAGGTGCTCGAATGGGTGCGCGAGGCGCTCCACGCCAGCCACGCCGACGAACGCCGCGAGCACGAGGAGGCGATCCGGCGCCATCAGGCGGAGTACAAGCGGCTCGATGAGCGCATTCACGCGATGTACGTGGACAAGCTCGATGGCCTCGTCGATGCGGCGTTCTTCGAGCGCATGTCGAACCAGTGGCGTGAGGAGCAGAACCGCTGTCTGCGGGAGATCGAACGCCTGCAAGCGGCCGACCGTTCCTACATGGACGAGGGCGTGCAACTTCTCGAACTAGCCCGCAACGCGCAGAGGCTATTCGCAAAGCAGAAGCCGCGCGAAAAACGCCGCCTGCTCAATTTCCTGCTATCGAACTGCACCTGGGAGGATGGCAAAGTGATTGCCACCTTCCGCCAACCGTTTGATCTGTTGGCGGAAACCGCTCTGACTGCGGCGCGCGCCGCAGCCGCTGGGACGCCGAGAAAGGCCAAAACTGAGATTTGGCTGGGGGACCTGGATTCGAACCAGGACTAGCGGAGTCAGAGTCCGCGGTTCTACCGTTAAACTATCCCCCAGCGGGGACGAGCGTTCAGATAGCCCACCTCTTCCGCTTTCTCAACCCCCTCGCTCGACTTTGCCGCAGCGTTCGTCCGGACGCAGCGATTGCGGCGCTGCGGCGCGTTGAACGCGGCGGTAGGGGGTGCTAGAGCGGTTGATCGTTAACGGGTTCGATGATCCGCCCCGACGATCTATCCTGCAGCAATTCCTGACGGAAGGCCGGGGTCCACGTCGCCGCGAATTGCGCGAGGCAAAGCGCGATGGGACTGGGCATGGCCGGTGGCGGCTTGCCTGCGGCGGTGCGATCCGGTCGAGCGGGGAGGCGCGTACGATGACGATCAGCCGTCCGGAGGTCACCGGCTTCTTCCACGAGCCAACCTGCTCGATCGCCTATCTGGTGGTCGATCCGGCGACCGCGCGGGCGGCGATCATCGATCCAGTCCTCGACTTCGACGAATGCGCCGGCAGGGTATCAACCCACTCGGCCGACGCGATGCTCCACGAGGTGGACCGCCGCGGCCTGGTCGTCGACTGGATCCTCGATAGCCATCCTCATGCCGACCACTTCTCGGCGGCCGCCTATCTGAAGGAGCGGCTCGGCGCTCCCACCGCGATCGGCGAGCACGTCGTCGAGGTCCAGAAGCTGTGGAAGGACTTCTACAATCTGCCCGACTTCCCGGCCGACGGCTCGCAGTGGGACAGACTGTTCGCCGACGGGGACATGTTCCGGATCGGCAACCTCGAGGCGCGGGTCATGTTCTCGCCGGGACATACGCTTGCCTCGATCACCTATCTGATCGGCGATACCGCCTTCGTCCATGACACGCTGTTCCAGCCGGATTTCGGAACCGCCCGCGCGGATTTCCCGGGCGGCAACGCGGCCATGCTGTACCGGTCGATCAGGGCGATCCTGGCATTGCCCGATGAGACCCGCCTGTTCACCGGACACGACTATATGCCCGGCGGGCGCCCGCTCGCCTATGAATCGACGGTTGCCGAGCAGAAGCGCGCCAATATTCATCTGAAGGACGATCCCGACGAGGCGACCTTCGTCGCCCGACGCCAGGCACGAGACCGGACATTGCCGATGCCGAGGCTGATCCTGCAGGCGTTGCAGGTGAACATGCGCGGCGGCCGTCTACCGGAACCGGAAGACAATGGGCGAGCCTATCTGAAGATCCCGCTCGGACTTCTGTAGGGATCGGCGCGCCGCGCCTGCGATCCAGGGCTATGCGCGCCCATTGCGCTGAGCGCGCAGCTTGATAACCTGTCGCCAACTTGGGCATCAGTCCGCACCGGGCGCGCCGGCATATGCGCGACCTGCGGCGATACGGGACCGGGACATTGGACAGGAACGGCAGCGGTGCCGGCGTGGTCGCACGTGGCCCGACGACGGGCCCTCCTTCGGGCGCCCGCGGCTCCCGGCGGGCAGCGCGAGACGGGCAGGGCGCCCAGATCTACGCGGCGCTTGATCTCGGCACCAACAACTGCCGCCTTCTCGTCGCCGAGCCGACCCGGCGGGCCTTCCGCGTCGTCGATGCGTTCTCGCGCATCGTCCGTCTGGGGGAAGGCGTCAGCCACAGCGGCCGGTTGGCGGACGATGCGATGCGCCGAGCCGTCGACGCGCTTGCGGTGTGCCGCGACAAGATGCTCGCGCGGGGTGTAACCCGGCATCGGCTGATCGCCACCGAGGCATGCCGCATCGCGGAAAACGGCGCCGAATTCCTGGCGCGGGTGCGTGAGGCGACGGGCCTCGAGCTGGAGATCGTCAACCGCGAGACCGAGGCGCGCCTCGCGGTCTCGGGCTGCGCTTCGCTGGTCGATCCCGCCGCCCGCAGCGTCATCGTCTTCGACATCGGCGGCGGCTCGACCGAACTGGTTCTGCTGCAATCGGGGGAGGGCGGATTCGGCAGTCCGTTCACGGTACAGCGTCACGTCGCGGAGTGGACCTCCCTGCCGATCGGAGTCGTCACGCTGTCTGAGCGCTTCGGCGGCGTCGAGGTCGACCGCGACACGTTCGAGGCCATGGTGGAACATGTGCATACGGCGCTGACGCCATTTGCCGCGCGGGTCGCCCACCATGCCCGGTTCGACCATGAGGCCGTCCACCTGCTCGGTACCTCCGGGACGGTCACCACGATCTGCGGCGTCCATCTCGGGCTCGACCGCTACGACCGGCGGCGCGTGGACGGTTCGTGGATGCGCCGCGCCGATGTCATCGCCGTCACCGAGAGGCTGCTGGCGATGAGCTATCGCGAGCGGGTCAGCAATCCCTGCATCGGTGCCGACCGTGCTGACCTGGTGCTGGCGGGATGCGCGATCTTCGAGGCGATCCGCAGGTGCTGGCCGTGCGAACGCGTCCGTGTCGCCGACCGCGGTCTGCGCGAGGGCATCCTGATAACGCTGATGACCGATGATGGCGTCTGGCGCCACTTTCGCCGCGGGCGCGGATATCGCGGACGCAATGCCGCGGCGCGCGTTGGCCAAGGCGGGCTGCGTGGGAGCCGCCCGTGACCCGGAGCGGTGGTTCGGGGCGGACCGGACGCATCAAGGTCCGTGTCAGGACGGCCAGGCGTCGCTCGACCTCCTCGACGCGCTGGCTCGAGCGGCAGCTGAACGATCCCTATGTGGAGAAGGCTCGTGCCGAGGGCTACCGGTCGCGCGCCGCCTACAAGCTGATCGAGCTGGACGACCGCTTCCATTTGCTGAAGCCCGGCGCGCGCGTCGTCGATCTCGGCGCGGCACCCGGCGGCTGGTCCCAGGTCGTGGCTGCCCGGGTCGGATCGCCCGGCGGCAAGGGCAGAGTGGTGGCGATCGACATCCTCGAGATGGCTGCCATTCCCGGCGTCGAGGTGCTGCACCTCGACTTCCTGGACGCTGCGGCGCCGGAACGGCTGACGGCAGCGCTCGGCGGCCCGGCGGACGTGGTGCTGTCCGACATGGCGCCGGCCACCACCGGCCACCGCCAGACCGACCACATGCGTATCATGGCTCTGTGCGAGGCCGCGCTCGAATTTGCCCGCCAGGTGCTGGTGCCCGGCGGCGCATTTCTCGCGAAGGTCCTGCGCGGCGGCACCGAAGGCGCCCTGCTCGCCGACATGAAGCGCGACTTCGCTGCCGTCCGCCACGTCAAGCCCCCGGCGAGCCGGGCCGATTCCGCCGAGCTCTATGTGCTGGCGACGGGATTCCGGGGAAAGGGAATCCGGCCCGTCGCCGGACCTGCCGTTGCAGATGACGATTGAGCCGCGCTCACCGCTCGCGTGCTGTCGTCACCGGATCGGCGGGCAGCTTGCGACGGTGGCCGCTGACCTCCTGACCCGCATCCTTCGGCAGGGTAACGAAGATCAGGACTGAGGCGGCGGTCGCCAGGCCGACGACGATGAAGGCGGCGGAGAAGTCGGCGACGGCGAGCGCGCCTCCGCCGCGCGCCAGCCGGCTGAATTCCAGCGTCATCGCCGCCACCGAGATGCCGACCGAGATGGACAGCTGCTGCACGACGCTGGTCATCGAGGTCGCCTTGCTCATGCGGTCCGGTTCGATGTCGGCGATGGCCAGGCTGTTCGATCCGGTGAACTGCAGCGAGCGGAAGAAGCCACCGATCAGGAGAACGAGCGTGAACATCGCCACCGGCGTCGACAGGTCGAACAGCGCCGGCAGTCCGATGAACAGCGCACAGATCAGCCCGTTGACGGTGAGGATGGTGCGGAAGCCGAGGCGCCGGAGCACCGGAGGCGCAGCGAACTTCATCGCGATCGCCCCGATCGCCGCGACGAATGTGGTCATGCCCGAGGCGAACGGCGTCAGTCCGTAGAGCAACTGCAGCATCAGCGGTATCAGGAACGGCGTCGCCCCGACCCCGATGCGGAACAGGGCGCCGCCCAGCACGCCGGCGCGGAAGGTCGGGATCGAGAACAGGCCGAGATCGAGGATCGGCGCGGGGTGATTCCGGGCGTGGACCCAATAGCCGGCGAGCAACAGCCCGCCGATGCCGAGCATTGCCAGGATGACCGGCCCCGGCAGCACTGCGAGGCCGAGATTGGTTGCGCCGGTGACGACGAGCGCAAGTCCCAGTCCCGACATCAGGAACCCGGTCAGATCGAACCGGACCCGCATCGCGCCACGCACGTCGGGAATGTAAAGGGTCGCGAAGATCAGCCCCAGCGCGCCGATCGGGACGTTCACCCAGAAGATCCAGCGCCAATGGAAATAGGTTGTGATGAAGCCGCCGAGCGGCGGTCCGAGTACCGGCCCGGTCAGCGCGGGAACCGTCAGCCAGGCCATGGCCCCGATAAGCTCGGCCTTCGGTATCGTCCGCATCACCACCAGCCGGCCCACCGGCACCATCATCGCGCCGCCCATGCCCTGAACGACACGGGCGACCACGATCTCGGGAACCGACTGCGACAGGCCGCAGGCGATCGAGCCGAGCGTGAACACCAGGATCGCCAGCCGGAACACGAGGCGTGTGCCGAAACGGTCGGCGAGCCAGCCACTGGCCGGGATGAAGATGGCGAGGCTGATCAGATACGAGGTCAGCGCCAGCTTCAGGCGGATCGGATCCTCGCCGAAATCTGCCGCGATCGCCGGAAGCGCCGTCGAGAGAACCGTCGAATCGAGATTCTCCATGAACAGCGCACAGGCGACGACGAGCAGGACGAGGGTGCGAGGCTGCATGGGCGATCCCAGACCGGGAGCAATGACCGGAGGCGTGGAAACCGGTTCTCCGTCAGGCCTTGCGACAAGGCAGCGAGCCGGATCGGATCATCGAGTCCCTGAGACGACGATCCGCTCTAACAGACCCTGTGCAGCGAGGCGACCCCGGCGAGGGTGTCGTTCGGCCCGAAACCTTGAGAACCGGGTCGGCCGATCCGAAGATCAGCGTCAGGCGGATCACCGTCATGGCGAGCCCGCGCAACGCGCCGCTGCCGCAGAACCTTGGAACATGTCAGCGGGCAGGCGGCCATCGGTCGCTGTCCGGTACACTGCAACAGGTCGCAGCAGACGGAGGATTTGCCGTTCGGCCTGAATGCGCGCATCGAGAGGCGTCGCGACGCGGCGCTGGCCGGAACCATGTGATGGGGGGGGCGCTTGCGAAGCGGACTGCGTCCCGGCTTTGCGTCGGCGGCGCGCTGCGATCCGGCACATGCCGGCCTTGCCGCCGCTTCCGCCCGCACCAGATATCCGCTGCCTCCAGTCCCGAGCCCTTCCGCATTCCGCCGGCGTGTGCCGGTCGAGGGGCCCGACGACCCGCCCACGTCCCAAGGATCTCCAGCCCTGCGTCCGATCATGCAGCCGATCATCTCCGTCTCCGGTCTGACGAAGACCTATGCCAACGGATTCCAGGCGCTCAAGCGCGTCGATCTCGACATTCGGCGGGGCGAGATCTTCGCCCTGCTCGGACCCAATGGCGCGGGCAAGACGACGCTGATTTCGATCGTCTGCGGCATTGTCACACCTACCGGCGGGCGCGTCAGCGTCGGTGGCCACGACATCATCGAGGATTACCGCGCGGCCCGCTCGATGATCGGGCTGGTGCCGCAGGAACTGACCACCGATGCCTTCGAGACGGTTTGGGCGACGGTTTCGTTCAGCCGTGGGCTGTTCGGCCGCCGGGCCGATCCCGCCCATATCGAGAAGGTCCTCCGGCAGCTGTCGCTGTGGGACAAGAAGGACCAGAAAATCATGACGCTGTCGGGCGGCATGAAGCGACGAGTGATGATTGCCAAGGCGCTGTCACACGAGCCGCAGATCCTGTTCCTCGACGAGCCGACGGCGGGCGTGGACGTGGAACTGCGGCGCGACATGTGGAACCTCGTGCGCGAACTGCGCCGGGGCGGCGTCACCGTGATCCTGACCACCCACTATATCGAAGAGGCCGAGGAGATGGCCGATCGGGTCGGCGTGGTGAACCGGGGCGAGCTGATCCTCGTCGAGGAGAAGGCCGAACTGATGCGCAAGCTCGGCAGGAAGGAACTGGTCCTGCACCTGTTCGAACCGCTGACGGCGATTCCGCCGGACCTCGCCGCCTACGGGCTGGTGCTGTCGGACGACGGCACCGCACTGACCTACCGCTACGACACCCGGGCCGAGCGCACCGGCATCACCTCGCTCTTGCGCGATCTCGCCGCAGCCGGCATCCGATTCCGCGATCTCCACACGAGCCAGAGCTCGCTCGAGGAGATCTTTGTCAGTCTTGTGAGCAAACGGCAATGAACCTCGTCGCGATCCGCACGATCTACCGGTTCGAGATGGCGCGCATGCGCCGCACGTTGTTGCAGAGCGTCGTCTCTCCGGTGATTTCCACCTCGCTCTATTTCGTCGTGTTCGGCGCGGCGATCGGTTCGCGCATCACCGAGATCGACGGGGTCAGCTACGGCGCCTTCATCGTGCCGGGTCTGATCATGCTGATGCTGTTCACCCAGAGCCTGTCGAACGCCTCGTTCGGCATCTATTTCCCGCGCTTTGTCGGGACGATCTACGAGATCCTGTCGGCGCCGGTCTCGTATCTCGAGATCGTTATCGCCTATGTCGGCGCGGCGGCCACCAAGTCGATCATTCTCGGCCTGATCATCCTGGCGACCGCCAGCCTGTTCGTACCGCTGCACATCGAGCATCCGGTCTGGATGCTGGTGTTCCTGGTGCTGACTGCGGTCACCTTCAGCCTGTTCGGTTTCATCATCGGCATCTGGGCGGAGAATTTCGAGCAGCTCCAGCTCGTGCCGCTGCTGATCGTCACGCCGTTGGCCTTCCTCGGCGGGACCTTTTATTCGATCGAGATGCTGCCGCCGGTCTGGCAGCAGATCTCGCTCGCCAATCCGGTCGTCTATCTGGTGTCCGGCTTCCGGTGGAGCTTCTACGACATGTCGGATGTCAGCTTCGGGGTGAGCCTCGCCATGACCCTCGTGTTTCTCGCGATAGGACTTGCGATCGTGGCCTGGATCTTCAGAAGCGGCTACAAGCTCAAGCAATGAGCCGTCGATCGATTCAGAGGTTGATCGCTTCAGAGATTGCCTCGGGCGGCCGCATTGGCCACGCTGGGCCATTGCCAGATCCGGAATCCTGGGAGATCGCGATGCCCATATACGCTGTAACGGGCCTTGGCCTGGCGCTGTGCGCCTTTGGCCTCGCAATGCCCGCGCTTGCACAGGGCGCAGACACGCCGCCGGGCATCGTTGCCGACCAGATCCGCAGTCAGGGCTTTACCTGCGACACCGTCGAAGGCGCCAGCCGCGACGGGGCCGACACGACGCCGGGCGAACAGGCCTGGATCCTGACCTGCTCCAATGCGATCTACCGCGTGAAGTTCGTTCCCGACCAGGCAGCGCATGTCGAGCAGATCGACTGACGCTGGTCGGGCGCCGACGGCCGCGGCGGCCCGATCCGCGCAGCGAAGCGAACAACAGCGAAAAGCGCGATGATCAGCCTTCAGACCTTCTACGACGAGCACCCGATCAACGCGAGCGAGATTATCGAGAAGGTCGAGGCAGACGGCATCGCCCCTGACCAGATCCGGCCCGAGCATCTGTCGCGCCACGACCAGGATCACTACGGCGGAACGGCGGCCACCGACATGCTCGTCGCGGCGCTGCGCATCATGCCAGGCATGCGCGTGCTCGACATATGCTCGGGGCTCGGCGGCACCAGCCGCTATCTTGCCTACCGGCACGGGGTGAGCGTCCACGGGATTGACCTGACCGAGTCCCGTGTCCTCGGCGCGCAGCGGCTGACCGAGATGGTCGGGCTCGGCGACAGGGTGACATTCAGCGTCGGTGATGCCACCCGACTCGACCTCGGCGAGGCCCGCTTCGACCGGGCGATCAGCCAGGAAGCGTTCCTGCATATCGCCGACCGGGAGAGCCTGTTCGCCGGCTGCTTCCGGGTGCTCAAGCCCGGCGGCGCCCTCGGCTTCACGGATTGGACCGCGACGGAGACGCTCGGGCCGGATGCGCGCGCCTTCTTCGCCGAGACCTTTGCGGCGCCCAAGCTCGTCAGTCTGTTCGACTATGTGGAGCTTATGAAGGGCGCAGGCTTCGTCGACGTGCAGGCCACGGACCTGTCGGCGGAATGGCGGGGCATTCTCGTCGAGCGGCTCGAGATGTTCCGCTCGCTCGAGCGCGAGACCGTGGCCCGCTTTGGCCGGGAGCGTTTCGACACCTATATCCGCAACTACGAGTTCTTCGTCGAGGCGATCGGCTCCGGCGTGCTCGGGGGAGGCCGGCTGATCGGCTGGAAGCGCTGAAGCGAACCTGACCCGCCCCTGCGCGTTTGCCGAGGACGACGGGATCATCAACCACAGGAGGACCGGCAGACGATGGCGATATCGCAGAAGGTTGAGGCGCGGGCGCTCAGCGCGGACGAGCGTGAACTCGTCGAGAAATCCCACCACCCGATGCTGCAGGAGATTCCCGACGCCGAACTGGCAAGCCTCGTGAAGCTGGTGCGCGAGCGCCGCGACAAGGCACAGGCGCAGGCGAACCGGCGCCGCCGCGAGATGCGCGGAAAGGGGGCGCCGAAGGGCGCCACGGCATCGGCCGTCGACGATGGGTCCAGGCTGAAGTTCGCCGTGCTGGCGAGCACGGTGCGCAGGCTGAACAGCGAGGTCGAGCGGCGCCGGCGCCTTGCCGCGCGCGCCGAGCTCGCCGACAATGCCCGCAAGGCGCTCATGATGAAGCGCGCCGCCGCGGCCGATCAGGGTCCGGACTTCAACCGCCGCCATGCCCGCGAGGGCATGCGCAACATCGCCAATCGGCGCGCCGAGAGCCTCGTCAATCCGATGGAGCGCGGCCGCCAGCGCAAGGCCGGGGCTGTCGCCCAGGCAAGGCGCGACGCGAGGTAGAATTGCCGGGGTGCGGCGCGCGGTGCGCTCCGGAACAAACAGGGGAGGGGCTTCAGTGAGACCGCGATAGCAGGGCGGTCGGGGTGCTTGTTTCGGCGCGGCTGGGACGTGGATTGCCGACAGACAGCATCTCGCCCCGGCCATCCTGCCGACGTTGCGGGATCGCGATGCCAGATCGGCGTCGCCGTCCGCGATGACCTGCGGAGAGCAGGTTCTTTGCTGACCGCGATCAGGCCTCGGAGCCGGGAACGGTGCAGCAACCGACGGGCGCTGAATTGACGCGCACCACGCCCATTCGGGAATGCGACGCCCTTCCGCCCGCGCCGTCGACGTGCTAATCACCGGCGCCAATCTTTTCCGACACGATCCGACTCGCCCCCGGCAGGTACCTGCCGAGGCCGCCGGGTCCCGCTTTCCGGAGTTGGCGATGATCGACACTGGCCCGACGGATCCGATGCGGGGGCTTGCGACCCACGCTTTCGGCAACGTGGCGCTCACCTTCGATGACGTGCTGCTGCGGCCGGGGCATTCGACCGTGATGCCCGGCGAGGTGGACACCTCGACCCGGCTGACGCGCACGATCCGGCTCAACATTCCCGTCCTGTCCGCAGCGATGGACACGGTGACCGAAGCGCGGCTTGCCATCGCCATGGCACAGGCCGGCGGCATCGGCGTCATCCACCGCAATCTCGATCCCGAACGGCAGGCCGAGGAAGTCCGCCAGGTCAAGAAGTTCGAGTCGGGGATGGTGGTGAACCCGCTCACCATCACGCCCGACGCGACCTTGGCCGACGCGCTGGCGCTGATGCGCGACCATGGCATTTCAGGCATCCCGGTGGTCGAGCGCAACGGCAACGGCGAGCAGACTCGCCTTGTCGGCATCCTGACGAACCGCGACGTGCGATTCGCCACCAATCCCGACCAGCCGGTGTCCGAACTGATGACCCGGGAGCGACTGGTCACCGTCCGCGAGACGGTCAGCCAGGAGGAGGCGAAGCGTCTGCTGCACCAGCATCGCATCGAGAAGCTTCTGGTGGTTGACGAGCACTATCGCTGCATCGGTCTCGTCACGGTCAAGGACATCGAGAAGGCGCGGCTGCATCCCAATTCGGCAAAGGACGAGCAGGGGCGGCTGCGGGTTGCGGCCGCGACAACCGTCGGCGACAGCGGTTTCGCCCGCTCGGAGATGCTGATCGACGCCGGCGTCGACGTCATCGTCGTCGATACCGCACACGGCCATTCGCAGAGCGTGCTCGACACGGTCGGCCGCATCAAGCGGCTGTCCAACGCCGTCCAAGTGATTGCGGGCAATGTCGCAACCGGCGAGGGCACGCAGGCTCTGATCGACGCCGGCGCCGACGCCGTGAAGGTCGGCATCGGCCCCGGCTCGATCTGCACGACCCGCATCGTCGCGGGCGTCGGCGTGCCGCAGCTCACCGCGATCCTCGAGGCGGTCGAGGTCGCCCGCAAGGCCGACATCCCGGTGATCGCCGACGGCGGCATCAAGTATTCGGGCGACCTCGCCAAGGCGATCGCGGCGGGCGCCGAATGCGCCATGATCGGCTCGCTGTTCGCCGGCACCGAAGAGAGCCCCGGCGAGGTGTTTCTCTATCAGGGCCGCAGCTACAAGGCCTATCGCGGCATGGGCTCGGTCGGCGCCATGGCGCGCGGTTCGGCCGACCGGTATTTCCAGCAGGAAGTCAAGGATTCGCTGAAGCTCGTGCCGGAAGGCGTCGAGGGCCAGGTGCCTTACAAGGGGCCGTTGGCGAGTGTCATCCACCAGCTGGTCGGCGGCCTGCGCGCGGCGATGGGCTATACCGGATCGGCCACCATCGCCGAGTTCCATGCCCGCGCCAGGTTCCTGCGCATTTCGCCGTCGGCGCTGCGTGAAAGCCACGCCCACGACGTCACCATCACCCGCGAGAGCCCGAACTATCCGGGCGCGATCTGATGCCGCTCAACACGACCCTCATCCTGTCTGCGCTGCTCGCCCAGGTCATCCTGACCATCGTCGTCTATGCTGTGCTGGTGCGCGCGCGGTACGCGGCGGCGCGGCGTGGCGAGGTGACGGTCTCGCAGTATGTCGTGGTCAGGGACGAACCGGAGTACCTCGGTCGCATCACCCGCAACGTCGCCAATCAGTTCGAGTTGCCGGTCCTGTTCTATGCGCTGGTGCTGATGCTGGTCGCGGTCAACCGGGTGACGATGTTCGATGTCATCGTCGCCTGGGCCTTCGTGGCGGTTCGGGTCGTCCACGCGGCCGTCCACATCCGCACCTCGGATGTCATGCTTCGGTTGCGCGTGTTCGGGGTCGGTCTCGTCCTGATCGGCCTGCTGACGGCGCACGGTGTGCTGATCGTCCTCGGCAGCCTTGCCCGATGAGATGCCGGAGATGAAACACGGCGGCATCATCGCGGCGGCGATCGACGTCCTCACCGATATTGAGACCCACCACCGTCCCGCCTCCGAGGCGCTGAGGGACTGGGGCACCAGCCACCGCTTCGCCGGGTCCGGCGATCGCGCCGCGCTCGGCAGCCTCGTCTTCGACGCGTTGCGCCGCCGCGCCTCGATCGCTTGGCGCATGGGCGAGGACACGCCCCGCGCGCTGGTGCTCGGCGCCTATCGCTTCGTTTGGGATGTGAACCCCGATCGGCTGGACGTGGTCCTTGCATCCGACCGCCACTCCCCGCAGCCCCTGACCGACCGCGAGCGCGTGGCACTGCGTACCGCGACGCTCGAGGGTGCGCCGGATTGGGTGCGGGGCGACTACCCGGAGTGGTTGGCACCCGCCTTCGCCCAGGCCTTCGGCGGCGAGGCTGCCGCTGAAGGCGCGGCGCTCGCGGCAAGGGCGCCGGTCGATCTGCGCGTCAATACGCTGAAGGCCGATCGCGCCAAGGTCGTGAAGGCGCTCGCCCGCTTGGCGCCGGCGCAGACTCCGCTGTCGCCGGTCGGGCTGAGACTGGAGCCCGGGTCGGGGCCGTCGCGCCAACCCCATGTTGAAGCGGAGGCCGGCTACCGCAAGGGCTGGTTCGAACTTCAGGACGAGGGATCGCAATTGGCCGCGCTGCTTGCGGGCGCTGCGCCCGGTCTGCAGGTCGCCGACATCTGCGCAGGCGCCGGCGGCAAGACCCTGGCGATGGCAGCCGCCATGCAGAACAAGGGGCAGGTCTACGCCTGGGACAGCGACCGCCGTCGTCTCGCCGGCATTCACGAGCGCCTGCAGCGGGCGGGCGTACGCAACGCCCAGGTGCGCGAGGCGGGTGATCCGGCAGTTCTCGGCGACCTTGTCGGCCGGATGGACGTGGTGCTCGTCGATGCCCCGTGCACCGGAACCGGTGTCTGGCGGCGGCGGCCGGATTCGAAATGGCGGGTCGGCGAGACGGCGCTCGCGATGCGACTCGCCGAGCAGGACGCGACGCTGGCAACCGCAGCGCCGTTGCCGAAGCCGGGCGGCATTCTGGTGTATGTCACCTGTTCCGTGCTGCCAGTCGAGAACGACGGACGCATCGAGGCGTTTCTGGCCGGCCATCCCGACTTCTCGGTCGTGCCTCCGCTCGATCTGGTCGCAGCTGCAACACTTTCCGACGCGGGACGAGCCCGGTTCGCCGACCCTTCGCTGGCCACCCGCCACGGCCTGCAGATGACACCGCGGCGCACCGGTACGGACGGATTCTACGTCGCCGCCTTGCGCCGCAGCTGAGCGCGCCGGCCGGCGCCGCGCATGCCGATCAGGCTTGCAAGGCGCGTCGCCAACCGGCTGAATCCGTCTGCGAGAAACCTGTGGCAAGCCGGCACGCCGATTCGCTTTGCCGGACCTGCCGCAGCTGCAATGGCTGTTGACTCGTTACAGGAAGGAGGCGCCATGCCATTTCCCCGCTTCGCCTTCGCCGCAGCGCTCTGGATCGGCGTGGTGCCGGCTCTCGCGCATGGGCCCTTCGACGGTTTCTGGGCATTCGACCCCGAAATCTGCGGCAATGAGCGCGGCACCACCGACCTGGTGCCGATCATGATCGACTTCCCCCACATCGAGGGTTACGAGAGCCAGTGCACCTTCGACGCGATGGAGCGGATCGGCGAGGGTGATGCCTGGCGTGTCGAGCTGACCTGCTCGGGTGAGGGCGAATCCTCGACCCGCAAGGCGATGTTCGCCCTTGACCGCGATGTCGAGGGGAACATCCGCCGCCTGATTGAGATCGACCTCGACGACGGGCTCGTGATGGTGTTCGAGCGGTGCGACTGATCCGGCCATGAGCGCCCTGCGCCCCGGCCGCATCCACTGGCCGTCACGGCTGCTCTGGCCTCTTGCCGCGACTGTGCTGCTGGCGGCCGCGACATTTCTCGTCTCGGCGCTGCCGGGGACCCTTCTGTTCCTTCTGGTGAGCCATGCGCTGTCCGGGCTCGGCTACCTGCTGGCTCCGCCGGAGAGCTGGTGGCTGCCAGCGGCACTGGCGAACCTCGCCATGGCGGCGGCGATCCTGCCGTCGTCACTGCTGCTCACCTTCGCCTGCCCGACGCTGCGCCTCTGGCTGCATGTGGCGATCGTCGCGGCGGTGGCCGCTGCGGCAGGGACGGCCGCCGCACTTGGCGCCTATGCCTGGTGGTTCGCCTGAATGCTCAGCATATGGTCGGCGGGGGAACCGGTTCGCAGGCCGATGCCGAGCCGGTACGGTGGCCGCCGCGAGTCCGGCGGCGATTGGTTGCTGTCCATGCGATGATGACCGTCATGGCTGTCGTCTCGTCGCCGTGACGGGCCGGACCACCGCCGGTCGGTCCCGAGGTCGGCGCCAGTCGGCGTGATCGAGCATGCCGCTGCCGATCTCAATACCTTCGCAACGGCTGGACAGCGTGCCAGGTCCGTAATATGTGCCCGCGATGGCGAAACATTCCCACGATTCCATCCTGATCGTCGATTTCGGCAGCCAGGTCACGCAGCTGATCGCAAGGCGCGTGCGCGAGGCCGGGGTCTACTGCGAGATCCATCCGTTTCAGAGCGCGGCGGCGGCCTTCGAGCGGATGCGGCCGAAGGGCGTGATCCTGTCCGGCGGACCGGCCTCGGTGCTGGACGCCAATGCGCCGGCCGCGCCACCGGAGATCTTCGCGGCCGGATTGCCGATCCTAGGCATCTGCTACGGACAGCAGACGACGGCAAAGCAGCTCGGTGGCACTGTCGAAGGCGGTCATGCCGCCGAATTCGGCCGCGCCTTCGTCGAGATAAGGGAGCCTTCGGCGCTCTACGAGGGAATCTGGAACGTCGGCGAGCGCCATCAGGTCTGGATGAGTCACGGCGACCGGGTGACACGCTTGCCGGACGGCTTCGGCGTGCGTGCGGTCTCCGAGAACGCGCCTTTCGCGGTGGCCACCGACGAGACGCGCCGCATCTACACCACCATGTTCCATCCCGAGGTCTCCCACACGCCGGACGGCGGGCGACTGCTTGCCCGTTTCGTGGTTGACATCTGTGGCTGCCGTCCGGACTGGACCATGGCCGCCTATCGCGACGAGGCGATCGCCCGCATCCGCGAGCAGGTCGGCGAGGGCAGGGTGATCTGCGGCCTGTCGGGGGGCGTCGATTCCTCCGTCGCGGCCGTTCTCATCCACGAGGCAATCGGCGACCGGCTTACCTGCGTCTTCGTCGATCACGGGCTGATGAGGCAGGACGAGGCGCGCCAGGTGGTCGACCTGTTCCGCGGCCACTACAATATTCCGCTCGTGCATGTCGATGCCTCCGACACCTTTCTCGCCGCGCTCGAGGGCGTCACCGATCCGGAAACCAAGCGCAAGACCATCGGCCGGCTGTTCATCGACGTGTTCGAGGCGGAGGCCCGCAAGATTGCCGCGGACGGCAAGGGTCCGCCCGAATTCCTCGCCCAGGGCACGCTCTATCCCGACGTGATCGAATCCGTCTCCTTCATGGGCGGACCTTCGGTCACCATCAAGTCGCATCACAATGTGGGTGGCCTGCCCGAACGCATGAACCTGAAGCTCGTCGAGCCGCTGCGCGAGCTGTTCAAGGACGAGGTGAGGGCGCTCGGCCGCGAGCTCGGCCTGCCCGAGGCCTTCGTCGGCCGGCATCCCTTCCCGGGCCCGGGCCTTGCCATCCGCTGTCCCGGCGCGATCAGCCGCGAGAAGCTCGACATCCTCCGCAAGGCCGATGCGATCTATCTCGACGAGATCCGCAAGGCCGGCCTCTATGACGCGATCTGGCAGGCCTTTGCCGTGCTGCTGCCGGTCCAGAGCGTGGGCGTGATGGGCGACGGCCGCACCTACGACTTCGTGCTGGCCCTGCGCGCGGTCACCTCGGTCGACGGCATGACGGCGGATTTCTATCCCTTCGACATGACGTTCCTCAGCCGCACGGCGACGCGGATCATCAACGAGGTCAAGGGCGTGAACCGGGTCGTCTACGACGTCACATCAAAGCCGCCTGGCACGATCGAGTGGGAGTGATTCAGCTCCCGCCCAGGCTGGTCCGCGTGCGGCGGCGCCGGCGCTTCACCGCCAGCCCTTCCTCCCGGTAGAGCCGCCTCAGCTTCCCGTGGTTCAGGCGCGCACCTTCCAGCTCGAGCAGCAACCGATCCGGCGGTAGCCGAAGCGCCGCCGCTCGGCTGCGATCTCGCGCATGCGCGCACGGATCTCCAGGCGGTCTGAAACCCACTCACGTCGCACCGTCTTCCGATCGACGCCGACCAGCCGGCAGGCACGGCGCTGGGTGACAGCGAACCTCGATATCGCTTCAGCGCCGCGTCCTGCCTCTCCAGGGGCGTCGTCAGCCGTTTCCCGGGAGGTCCTTCAGGACCGTCTTGTCCGCCTCGGCCTCCGCCAGGAGCCGCTTGAGCCGGGCGTTCTCCGTCTCCAGCGTCTTCAGCTTGCGCGCGTCCGACACGTCCAGACCGCCGGACTTCGCCTTCCACGTGTAGAAGGTCGCCGAGCTGATCCCGTGGCGACGGCACACCTGCGCCGTCGCCATCCCGCGTTCCTGCCCAGCGAGGTTCGCGATGAACGGTTCCTCGGTGAGCCTGCTCTTCCGCATCGCCCGTCTCCCTTCTCGTTTGACGGACACCACAGTCAAATGAGGGCCACCACGGGGCTCGGACCACAGTCGCGCCAGCCATTGCGCATCGGTCAACGCGTGACGCGGCGCCAACCGTTACCTCCAGCCAGCATCAGGTTGCGGACCCCGGAACGAGCAGGCCGGATGGCGTCAATCCCGGATGTCGATCGGCCCGGCGCAGGCAGTCTGTTCGACGCCGCACGCCGTATGCGCGCTGCCGCGCCAATGGTCTCTCGCGGTGCAGAGCGGATGCGCAACTGTCGCGTGCATTACGGTTCGGAGGCGCTACTATTCGAGGGCGTTCCCTCCTTCGAACGTGGTCATCACCGGTGCGGAGGAGGTGTCGGGGCGGATCGTTGTCGGCGCCAGCCGCCAGATCGGCCTCGGGAGGCTTGCTGCTTTGGACTGATGAATCCCGGGCGTGCCTTGCCGGTGTCTCGAACTTGCGGGGAGGCGCTGAGATTGCCGACCGATGCACAGCTGGAACTTCACCTTCCCGCGCCGCCGGTCAGCGGCGACATGCCGCTGATCCCCGCGCGAATGGTCAACGAGTTCGTCTATTGCCGGCGACTTGCCTACCTGATGTGGACGCAAGGCGAATGGGTGGAGACGGGCGATACGGTCGAAGGCCAGCGCGTACACGCGCGCGTCGACAGGCCTGGCGCACCGCTTCCCCTGCCACAGGCGCTTGAAGGAGATGATGTAAAGGAAACCAGCAGGATCGTCAGTCGCTCGCTCACGCTCTCCTCCACGACGCTCGGCGTCATCGCCAGGCTCGACATCGCGGAGGCCCAGGATGGCGTCGTCACGCCTGTTGATTACAAGCGCGGCAGACGCCCGCATGTGGCGCAAGGCGCCTACGAGCCGGAGCGCATCCAGATCTGCCTGCAGGCGCTGCTGCTCGAGGAGCATGGCTACCGCGTCGAGGAGGGCGCCATCTACTATGCCGAGAGCAGGGAGCGTGTGCGCATCGTGTTGGACGATGCGCTCCGCACGGCGACGCGAACAGCCGTCAGTGAGTTGCGCCTGATGGTGATGCAGAGCCGCATCCCGCCCCCGCTGGCAGATAGCCCGAAATGTCCGCGCTGCGCGCTCGTGACAGTGTGCCTGCCGGATGAGGTGCGCGCCCTGTCAGGCGCTTCGCTCGCGCCGCGCATGATTGCCGTTCCGCCCGACGAGGCGCTTCCGCTCGTCGTCCAGTCCCAGCGGGCGAGGATCGGCAAGGAGGGCGAGACACTCAAGATTACCGACGAGGAGAAGGGCGAGACGCAGGTGCGCCTCATCGACATTTCGGATGTCGCGCTGTTCGGCAATGTCTCGATCACCACGCCGGCGCTGACGGCGCTGCTCGAACGCGAGATTCCCGTCACCTTCCACAGTCACGGCGGCTGGTTCCGCGGCGTCGCCCACGGTATCGGTCACCGCAACGTCGAGGTCCGTACGGCACAGTATCGCATGAGTTTCGACGAGGCCGCGTGCCTCAGATTCGCAAGGGAGCTGGTTGCGGCGAAGATCACCAACCAGCGGACCATGCTGCGCCGCAACTGGCGCGGGACGGCAGCGGAGCGGCAGGCGGTTCTGGACCGACTCTCCGCCGCCCGAAGGGCCGTCGGCGCGGCGACCACGCTGACGCAGCTGCTCGGCATCGAAGGGGATGCTGCGGCCGTCTATTTCCGGGTTTTTGCCGGCCTGTTGAAACCTCCGGAGAACAGGCAAGCCACGGGCGCGCTCGCGGCGTTCCGCTTCGAGGCGCGCAACCGTCGGCCGCCGTCTGATCCGGTCAATGCGATGCTCTCGCTCGGCTATGCCATGCTGACCCGGCACTTTACGATTGCGCTGGCCTCGGTCGGTCTCGATCCCTACCGCGGCTTCTACCACGCGCCGCGCTACGGGCGCCCGGCATTGGCCCTTGATCTCATGGAGCCGTTTCGCCCGATCATTGCCGATTCCGTCGTGCTGGCGGCGGTCAACACCGGCGAAGTCGGACCGAACGATTTCGTGGTGGCGGTCACAGGCACCGCGCTCACCCAAGCCGGGCGCCGCCGCTTCCTGGAAGCCTTCGAGCGCCGGCTTTCGCAGGAGACGACCCATCCTGTCTTCGGCTATCAGGTCAGCATGCGCCGCATGCTTCTGGTGCAGGCGCGATTGCTCTCGCGCTTCCTGCTGGGCGAGTTGTCAAGCTACCCGCATTTCCTGCCGCGCTGATGGGGCCCGATGACGGACGAACATCTTTACATTGTCACCTACGACATTTCCGACCCGAAGCGCTGGCGTCGCGTCTTTAAGGCCATGCATGGCTATGGCGCGTGGCTGCAGCTTTCCGTCTTCCAGTGCAGGCTCACACGGCGGCGCCGCGCCGAGCTCGAGACGCGGCTGCGCGAGCTGATAAGGAACGGCGAGGACCACGTGCTGCTGATCGATGTCGGGCCGGCGTCGACGATCGACCTGGCGATCGAGAGCATCGGCAAGACCTTCTCCAAGATGGAGCGCCGAGCTACTATCATCTAGCGGAATCTGATACGTTTGCCGATGACTTGGCACAAGCCGGGGAGAGATCGGCCGAAGGGAATCCCGCCGCCGGCTACGTTCGAGCGGCGGCGTGCTGCGCGGAACGCCGGACTCGCTCGAATCTTGCCAGGTGATTGATATGAAACGCTGTTTGATATCGTAAGCATGATCACGTCCACATCGATCAGTCGGCTTTGCGCGCCTATGCCTGCAACCGGTCGAAAGCTCAGCGAGATTGCGTGGGTCTCCAGAGCCTTGTAGGATGGCAGCATCCGAGGCGCCCGCGCCTCGGCCTCATTGAAGCACGTACCCCGTCGCATCTTCGACCGAGACGATGGTGGCATCCGAGGCGCCCGCGCCTCGGCCTCATTGAAGCGCGTATCGGACCCGGACATGTACGGCCCTGATATTGAGCATCCGAGGCGCCCGCGCCTCGGCCTCATTGAAGCCGTAGAAGTGTGAATGTAGCCGCAGTAGCTGCTGAATAGCATCCGAGGCGCCCGCGCCTCGGCCTCATTGAAGCAATGGTCCGCTTGGCGCGGATCGGATTGGTCGCCGTGCATCCGAGGCGCCCGCGCCTCGGCCTCATTGAAGCATATCGTGGCTCCTTTCAGCCTGCCATCAATTGATCGGCATCCGAGGCGCCCGCGCCTCGGCCTCATTGAAGCTGCCTCAATCGCCTCGATTGCCGCGACCTTGTTCATGGCATCCGAGGCGCCCGCGCCTCGGCCTCATTGAAGCGGCCCGATCAGGTACGAGCCCGCGCAGATGACCTGGGCATCCGAGGCGCCCGCGCCTCGGCCTCATTGAAGCGAGAATGTCGAGGGGCTGAAATCGGTGCTCGGCAGGGCATCCGAGGCGCCCGCGCCTCGGCCTCATTGAAGCACGAAAGAAGTAAGGCTGACGAATGAAGTTATTCCGGCATCCGAGGCGCCCGCGCCTCGGCCTCATTGAAGCGTCCGCCCGCCAAGTATCAATCCGGCTAGTGGCCATGCATCCGAGGCGCCCGCGCCTCGGCCTCATTGAAGCTTCCGGATTATCGGAATCTCAGCCTTGGCGGCGGCGCATCCGAGGCGCCCGCGCCTCGGCCTCATTGAAGCCGGACAATATTAGAATTGATTTCCAACGTGACCGCAGCATCCGAGGCGCCCGCGCCTCGGCCTCATTGAAGCATGCGGGGGCGACTGATGGAGCTGGATCGTCAGCGGGCATCCGAGGCGCCCGCGCCTCGGCCTCATTGAAGCACCATCGCTACCGCTCATCCTGCCGCCGCCGTCTCGCCGCATCCGAGGCGCCCGCGCCTCGGCCTCATTGAAGCTCTGTCATATACCGCCATGATGGCGCGGCCGTGATGGGCATCCGAGGCGCCCGCGCCTCGGCCTCATTGAAGCGGCGTGCGCCCGATTGACCGCGAATACGAGCGTCGGGGCATCCGAGGCGCCCGCGCCTCGGCCTCATTGAAGCCCGTTAGACGTCTCAATATTGGAGATCACGTCCCCGCCGCATCCGAGGCGCCCGCGCCTCGGCCTCATTGAAGCGTGTCGTACGATCCTCGCCTCCCGGAATCCATGCGGAGCATCCGAGGCGCCCGCGCCTCGGCCTCATTGAAGCTCGTCCGGCGGCGACGACGCCACAGAGGTCCACGCCTGCATCCGAGGCGCCCGCGCCTCGGCCTCATTGAAGCCGGTGCTGATCTGCATCACGGCGGGCTCCTGCCCGACAAGCATCCGAGGCGCCCGCGCCTCGGCCTCATTGAAGCGCTGCAACAACACCGAGCCGACCGGCGCTATCTCGCCGCTTCCGAGGCGCCCGCGCCTCGGCCTCATTGAAGCCGCACAATCGAAATGCGCGTCGATCAGACGGCGCTGCGCTTCCGAGGCGCCCGCGCCTCGGCCTCATTGAAGCGCCTGTCCGGCCGGGAGAAACCTGCGGCGCCGGCCAGCTTCCGAGGCGCCCGCGCCTCGGCCTCATTGAAGCATATAACCAAGAATTATCGTAACTCGCTTCCATCTACTTCCGAGGCGCCCGCGCCTCGGCCTCATTGAAGCCTGGCAACCCCGGCGGCTGTGCGGTTCGTCTCGGCGGAGCTTCCGAGGCGCCCGCGCCTCGGCCTCATTGAAGCCCACAATATCCATTTCGATATAATTATCACCTTTACATTCTTCCGAGGCGCCCGCGCCTCGGCCTCATTGAAGCGAGGATCCGGCCGGTAATTTGTCGTCTGACGGCTGGAGCTTCCGAGGCGCCCGCGCCTCGGCCTCATTGAAGCCCGGCGACGATTGCCCCAGCAGCCAGTTTGGCGGATGCTTCCGAGGCGCCCGCGCCTCGGCCTCATTGAAGCGCCCGCAGCCGCTCGATTTCGTCGCTTCCCTGCGCCGCTTCCGAGGCGCCCGCGCCTCGGCCTCATTGAAGCCGGGATGGCCGTCAGATAGATCGGGTCTTCTCCCGTGGCTTCCGAGGCGCCCGCGCCTCGGCCTCATTGAAGCCCCACAAGATATATTTAACTTTGCTCAAGATAAAATGCTTCCGAGGCGCCCGCGCCTCGGCCTCATTGTAGCGCCGAGGCGCGTAAGCATTGGTCGAAGACCCGCGGCGGGCTTCCGAGGCGCCCGCGCCTCGGCCTCATTGAAGCGTGGCAGGCTGCGTCTGGCCTGCTTGAACTCGACGCGGCTTCCGAGGCGCCCGCGCCTCGGCCTCATTGAAGCGCCGTAGACCCACACATCGCCGAAAATTTGCGCATTGCTTCCGAGGCGCCCGCGCCTCGGCCTCATTGAAGCTCCACGCCGATAGCGCGCGCCAAATCAGCGAGCCTCGCTTCCGAGGCGCCCGCGCCTCGGCCTCATTGAAGCGATTTCTGACTGGCGGACTGGCTGCTTTGGCATCATGGCTTCCGAGGCGCCCGCGCCTCGGCCTCATTGAAGCGTGATAAGAGAACCCACCACCACCAGATGTAACTGTTAGCTTCCGAGGCGCCCGCGCCTCGGCCTCATTGAAGCTTCGACGCGCTATTCGGCGGTCGCGCAGCAAGGCAGGCTTCCGAGGCGCCCGCGCCTCGGCCTCATTGAAGCTTGGAGGCGCACGTCGTCTTGCGGAATGCCAATACCGGGGTTCCGAGGCGCCCGCGCCTCGGCCTCATTGAAGCGTCATGTCACTCTCCCGTGGTTGATGCTGACTATGTAGCTTCCGAGGCGCCCGCGCCTCGGCCTCATTGAAGCAATATAATGATGGTTCCTTCTCGGATATTATCGAAGGCTTCCGAGGCGCCCGCGCCTCGGCCTCATTGAAGCTGTCCTTGTGGCACTGCACATGGACCGGATAGCAATTGCTTCCGAGGCGCCCGCGCCTCGGCCTCATTGAAGCTTTTAATATCAATCAAATCATCAAATTCTTCTGATACGCTTCCGAGGCGCCCGCGCCTCGGCCTCATTGAAGCCCGGGCGGTCGGTTGTTCGGGGCGCGTTTCAGCGGCGCTTCCGAGGCGCCCGCGCCTCGGCCCGTGTGGCGCGTCTGATCGAAATTCCGTTCAGGTCACGCGGACCGCGATCACCGAGGCGCAGTCGCCGGCCTTGATCAGGCCGGGGAAGTGGCGCGCGACCAGAAGGCCGGACATCCGCGCGCGGATGTCGAGGGGGGCGAGACCCGTGCGGCCGACCGGATGGATGCGGGCGATCAGATCGCCCTCGTTCACGGGATCACCGAGGTCGATCATCGTCTCGATCATGCCGTCGTCCTCGGCGAAGCAGAAGCACGCGTCCGACGGCATGTCGAGCCAGGTGGTCTCGCCGGCTTCCGGCTGCCCGGCGACGATGCCGGCATGGCGCAGGAAGTTCATCGCGCCGCGCCGCGCGATCCGCACGGTCGCGGCGCGGGCGGTGCCGCCGCCGCCGAGTTCGGTGGTGATGAAGATCTTCCCCATCTCCTCGGCCGCCGTGTCGAACATGCCCATGGCGTCGATCTCGAGCATCCTGACCGAGTAGGGCGCCGCGAATGCCGCGACCGCCGCGAACGCCTTCTCTTCCTGAGTCTTGTCGTCCAGCACATGCGCCGCGCAGAACGGCAGGAAGTCGAGCGTTCGCCCGCCAGAATGGAAGTCGAGCACGAAATCGGCGCGCGGAAGCAGATAGCGCTGGACAAAATCGGCGATCTTCTCCGTCACCGTTCCGTCCGGCCGGCCCGGGAAGCTGCGGTTGAGATTGCCCTTGTCGATCGGCGAGGTGCGGGTGCCCGCCCGGAACGCCGGATAGTTCATCGCCGGCAGGATGATGACGGTGCCGCTCACCGTTCCGGGATCGAGGGTACGGGCCAGATCGAACAGTGCCAGCGGGCCCTCGTACTCGTCGCCGTGATTGCCGCCGGTCAGCAGCGCGGTGGGACCCGCAGCGTTGCGGATCACCGCGATCGGAATCATGACTGATCCCCAGGCGGACTCATCGCGGCTGTAGGGCAGGCGCAGGAAGCCGTGCTGGACGCCGTCGGCGTCGAGGTCGACGGTGGGCACGATCGGCGAGGGGCGCATGGAGGTGTCGTGCATCCGCTACCTCAGTCCTTGACGAACAGTCTGCGCGGCACGTTGGCGAGACATTCGACGCCGGTCTCGGTGATCAGGATCGATTCCGTGATCTCGAGCCCCATCGTCTCGAGCCACAGGCCGGTCATGAAATGGAAGGTCATGCCTGGCTTCAGTTCGGTGCGGTCGCCGGGGCGCAGGCTCATCGTTCGCTCGCCCCAGTCCGGCGGGTAGGACAGGCCGATCGGGTATCCGGTACGGTTGTCCTTGACGATGCCATGCCGCGCCAGCACGGCGAAGAAGGCGTTGGCGATGTCCTCGCAGGTATTGCCGGGCTTCGCGGCCTCGAGCCCCGCCTCCATGCCTTCCAGCGTCGCCGCCTCGGCATCGAGGAAGGCCTGGCTCGGCTTGCCGAGGAACACGGTTCGCGACAGCGGGCAGTGGTAACGTCGATAGCAGCCGGCGATCTCGAAGAAGGTGCCTTCACCGGCCTTCATCGGTCGATCGTCCCAGGTCAGATGCGGCGCCGAGGCATCGGCGCCGGACGGCAGGAGCGGCACGATCGCCGGATAGTCGCCGCCGATGCGGCCGTCCGGCCCGTCGACGCCGCGGATGCCGGCATCGTAGATTTCCGCTACGAGGTCGCACTTGCGCATGCCGACCTCGATCCTGTCGAGAATGCGCGCGTGCATGGCCTCGACGATGCGGGCTGCCTTGCGCATGTAGCCGATCTCGGCAGGGCTCTTGACGGCCCGCTGCCAGTTCACAAGTGCGGTCGCATCTGTGAACCGGGCATTGGGCAGGTTTCGCACGAGAGCTGCATGGGCGGCGGCAGAGAAGTAGTAGTTGTCCATCTCCACGCCGATGACCAGCCGGTCCCAGCCGCGCGCGGCGATGACCTCGGCGAGAAAGTTCATCGGGTGACGCTCGGTCGATTGGACGTAGTGGTCGGCGTAGCCGATGATGTTGTCATCGCCGAGATAGGCGGTGCGCCGCGCGCCGTTCGCGTCCTGACCACGGCCGTACCAGACCGGCTCGCCGTCCGGCGGCACGATGACTGCCTGGTGCACATAGAACGACCAGCCATCGTAGCCTGTCAGCCAGTTCATGTTGGAGGGGTCGCTGACGATCAGGAGATCGATGCCGCGCTCGGCCATGGCCCTCCGCGTGCGGGCGAGACGGTCGGCATATTCCTCGCGGGTGAAGTGGAGTTGGGACAGGCTCATGATCGTTCGCATTTCCTCGTGGTGCCGCGGCCTCGGGCCTCAGCTTTCGAAAATGGTTCCGGCGCCGGCGGCGCGAGCGCGGTCGCGTGCCAGCGTGGCGATGGCGGTGTCCTGGACGCCCGTTCCGGTCAGGTCGCAATAGGTGATGTCCTCATGCCTCGCTCGACCGGCCGCCGTTCCGGCGATGATTTCGCCGAGCTCGGGGAACTCGGCCTGCGGCCCGACCAGTCCCGCCGCGATGGCATGGTGCAGTTCGCCGAGCCGCCGCGTCTGTGACAGCCGGTCGGCGACATATCGGTCGGCGCGCAGGAGTGCCGCGGGATCGATCTCGTTCTTGTGTTCGGCGTCAGAGCCCATGGCGGTGAGGTGCTGGCCGGGCTCCAGCCAGTCCGCCATCACCAGAGGCATCTCGGACGGCGTGGTGGTGACGATGATGTCGGCGCCGGCAACCGCATCGCGCGGGTCGGCGACCGCGGTTACCGTCATCCCGAGCCGGTCGGACATGTCGCTGGCCGCCGCGTGCGCCTTTGCCGCCTCCCGTGCCCAGACGCGCGCCTCACGGATCGGTCGCACCAGCGTCAGCGCCTGAAGCTGCAGCCGCGCCTGCACGCCGGCGCCGAAGATCGTGGCAATGCCTGCATCGCTGCGCGCCAGATGCCGTGCCGCCACCGCCCCCGCCGCCGCGGTGCGCACGTCTGTCAGGTAGCCGTTGTCGAGCAGCAGCGCCTCGATGAGGCCCGTCCGTGCCGACAGCAGCACCATCATGCCGTTGACGGAAGGAAGGCCGAATTTCGGATTGTCGAAGAAGCCAGGGCTGATCTTGATCGCGAAACCGTCGATGCCGGGCACATAGGCGGTCTTCACGTCGACCTCGCCTCGGTGGTCGGGAATGTCGAGCCTGAGAATCGGCGGCATCGCGACGGCCTGTGTCGCCAGCGCGCGGAAGGCCCCTTCGATGCATTCGACCGCGACCAGGTCGAGCGGAACGAGCCGCCGCAGTTCGGCCTCGGTGAGGATAGTCATCCGGTTCATGGGGCCTCCTCGCCAAACGGGTTCTCGCCGCAGACGATCCGTCGGTGCAGCTCCATGTCGATGTTGCGGCCCGAGATCACGGCGACGACGGGACCTTGCGGCCGCACACGCCCCGACAGCAGCGCCGCGACGCCGACGGCTCCGGCACCTTCTGCGATCTCGCTCTCGTGCCGGTAGAGATGGCGGATGCCTTCCGCGATCTCCGCCTCGTCGAGCAGCACCACCTCGTCCAGCAGCGCGCGGCACATTGCGAAGGTGAGGCGGTTGTCGAGGCCGATGCCGCCGCCGAGCGAATCCGCCAGCGAGGGATATTCGCGCACCTGCACCGGCCGTCCGGCATCGAGACTCGCCTTCATCGCCGCCCCGCGCCGCATCGTGATGCCGATCACGCGGATCGAGGGCTTCAGGGCCCTGGCGGCGACCGCAATGCCGGCCGCGAGTCCGCCGCCCGAGAGCGGCACCAGGATCATCTCCGTGTCTGGGGCCTGCTCGACAATCTCGAGGCCGATCGTGCCCTGGCCAGCGATGATGTCAGCATGGTCGAAGGGCGGCACCATCACCATGCCCTCCTGCGCGACCAGCCGGTCGACCTCCTCCTGCGCTTCGTCCTGGCTGGACCCGACGATCCGCACCTCGGCGCCCAGCCGACGGATTTCGGCGAGCTTGTTCTCCGGCACGAGCCGCGACATGCAGATCACCGCCCGGATGCCATGGCGGCGTGCGGCTTGGGCGAGCGCCCGGCCGTGATTGCCGGTCGAGGCCGCGACCACGCCGCGCGACCGGTCTGTCTCGGGCAGCAGGGCGACCGCGTTGGCGGCGCCGCGCAGCTTGAAGGAGCCGGTCACCTGCCTGTGCTCGAGCTTGAGCAGGACGGGGACACCACACTGCTCCGTCAGGCTCGCCGAGGCAGTCATCGCCGTGTGCTCGACGATACCTGCGATGCGCTCGCGGGCTGCCTCGACGTCGGCGAGGCCAGGCGCGGGGATGGTTGCGGCAACTGGCACGGCGCCGTCCTCAGGCCGCTGGCAGGGGCAGGGTCATCAACCGCCCCCAGTCGGGCCGCGGTGTCTCCTCGCCGCACAGCCGCAGGCAGTTCCAGGCAGTCGCCAGATTGCTGGTGACGACCGGACGGCCGATCCTCGCCTCGATCTCCGGCGCCACAACCGCCGCGCGCATGGCGGTACAGGAGATGAACAGCGCGTCACTGGCGTCCGTGATCGCCGCCGTTGCGAACTCGACGATCTCCTGCAGCCGGATGCGGGCCATCTCGCGGTCGTCATCGAGACCAAGGCAGGTGAAGGCGTCAATGGCGAAGCCCTTGGCGGCAAAGTAGTCGACCATCGGCAGGCTGGTCTCGACGGTATAAGGGGTGAGGATGCTGATCCGCCGCGCTCCGCTCGCCGTCAGTCCCCGCGCGGCGGCAAGCGCCGGCGTCACCACGGGCACCCCGGGCTTCGCCGCCTGGATCGCCGCTTCCACCGCGCTGTCGCCGATGACCACGGAGGCCGACGTGCAGGAATAGCAGATCGCATCGAGGGTCTCGCCCGGGAGGATCAGTCCCGCGCCCGCGCTCAGCGCCGGCTGCATGCGACGGAGGTTCTGCGGCGTCGTCGGGTTGGCGTAGGCGATCCGGGCGACATAGACGCCGATCCTCTCATTCGCCACCATGCGACGGAAATCGGGTTCGCTGGTGTGGTCCGTCGCGAGCGCGATCAGGCCCACGCGCCGCGCGAGGGGGCGGGGATCGAGCTCTGGTCGGCGGGGTGCCAGAATGGGGCGGATCGCAGCGTTCATGTGGCCTGTCCCAGGGGGTAGCCTGTGTGTGGCGTCACTTGACTGTGAGACACGGGCAGTCGGCGAGGCTCGTCACCTTGTGGGAGACGCTGCCGAGCAGGAAGCCCTCGACATCGCCGAGCCCGCGGCTGCCGAGCACGATCAGGTCGATGGCGTTGTCGCGCGCATAGGCGACGATGGTGCGGGCCGGATGACCGCGCTTCACGACGGTGTGCACGTTGACGGCTCCGAGCCGGTCCAGTTCGGCCGCCGCCGCCTGTACGACCTCGTGAGCGAAATCGGACAGCGCCCGGTCCGGCGGGACCGGATCCGACGGCCGGACCATCGACAGCGAGCTTTCGAGCGGACCGTGATGGCGATAGACACACAGCACCGTCAGCGCCGCGCCGTAGCGTCCGGCGACGTCCGCGCCGACCCTCAGTGCGCGCATCGCCGGCTCGGAGCCGTCCACAGGGAGCAGGATCTTCCGGAACATTGCCGTGGGCTCTCCTCCGGCTCTCTCAGCGGAACGCGAGGTCGCGCAAGAAGAGCGCGATCTGGGGGAAGAAGATCAGGGCGACCGAGACCCCGAGCAGCATCGCGAAGAACGGCGGAGAGCCCCTGACTACCTCCCAGTACGGCCGCTTGAACACGGCGATCGCCGTGAAGATGTCGCAACCGAATGGCGGCGTCGCCGAGCCGATCGCCACCTGCAGCGTGATGATGACACCGACCAGCACCGGGTCGAGCCCGGTCGAGGCGACGACCGGTGCGAAGATCGGCACCAGGACGAGGATGACGACGATCGGGTCGACGAACATGCAGGCGATGAAGAAGGCGATGGAGATCACGAACAGGACGCCGATCGGGCCCATTTCGGCGATTCCGACGGCGGTCAGGATCTGCTGCGGGATCTGTGCGAACGAGATGACCCAGGAGAACGCAGAGCCGGCCCCGACGAGGATGAAGACGACTGCAGTGATCAGCCCGGTCGATTTGGCGATCGCGTAGACGTCGGCGATGCCGATCGAGCGGAACACCACGAGTTCGAGGAGGAGCGCATACAGCACGCAGACGGCAGCCGCCTCGGTGGGGCTGAACACACCGCCATAGATGCCGCCGACGATGATCGCCGGAAAGCCGAGCGGCCACAGCGCCCGGTAGACCGCGACCGACCGCTCCCGCCAGCTCGCCCGCGGCTCGGTCGGCACGTCGTTGCGGATCGCATAGATCACCGAATAGGCGGCGAACACGACGAGGATGAGCAGCCCCGGGCCGATGCCGGCGATGAACAGTTCGGCGATCGAGGTACCGGACACCACGCCATAGATGATCATGCCGATCGACGGCGGGATCAGGAAGGCGATGTCGGAGGCATTGACGATCAGTGCCAGGATGAAGCTGTCCTTGTAGCCGGCCTTCAGCATGCGCGGCCTGAGCGGCGTGCCGACCGCCACCACGGTCGCCTGGGTCGATCCGGAGACGGCGCCGAACATCGTGCAGGCCGCCGCGGTGGAAACGGCCAGTCCGCCGCGCACATGGCCGACGAAGCTCATCACCATGTCGATCAGCCGGCCAGCCGACTGGCCCCTGGTCATGATGTCGGCTGCCAGGATGAACATCGGAACGGCGATCAGCGAGGCCGGCCTGATGCCGGCCAACATCTGCTGCACCATCGTCTCGATCTGCCCGAGACCGCCGAACAGGGCATAGAAGCCCGCAAAGGCGGCAGCGATCAGCGGGATCATCATCGGAAAGCCGATCAGCAGCAGCACGATCATGATCGCGAACAGGGAGAGTGCCATCGCGCCTGCTCCTCAACCGTGTCCGGTCTCTTCCTCGTAGCCTTCGGGCACGAGGGTGGAGAGCCAGACGTCCCGCGAGATGAGGTTCTTGAAGCCCGTCAGGGCATACTGCAGGCTCGTCATGAAGAAGCCCATCGGCACCCACGCATACATCCACCAAACCGGGATCTGCAGCGCCGGTAATACGCGGCCTCGGCCGGCCAGCGTCATGACATAGCTCGCCGCATACCAGCACAGACCGAACATGAAGATTGCCGTGACGAAGGCGATCAGCACCATCGTCGCCCGGCGTGCCGGCACGGGCAGATTGTCGAAGATCGCCGACATCCTGATATGGCGGCCGTGCCGCGCGGCGTAGCTGATGCCCGCGAAGGTGATCAGCACGATCAGGATGCTGTTCAACTCTTCCGAGAAATAGATGCTCTTCATGAAGACGAAGCGGCCGACGACGTTGGCGATGGTGTTGCCGGCCATCAGCAGCACCCCCACCGCAAGCATCACCGATTCGATCCGGGCGATGATCCCGTCGGCGATGCCCAGCAGGCCGGGCAGGGAGGATTCGGCCTGTGCGCCGATAGCTGCGGAGTCGTTCACGAGCGCCTGTCTCCAGACATGAGCGGATACGACGCGCCCGGCGGCGGGGCCGGGCGCGCCGGTCAGCCTAGCGCACCGCTGCGAGATCCGCCTTAATCTGGTCGAGGATGGCTCGGCCGCTGTCACCGGTCATCTCGATGAAGGTCGCCTCCACCTCGGCGGCTGCCTCCATGAACGGCTGGCGCTGCTCCTCGGTCAGGATGTTGATGACCATGTCGGGCTTGGCCTGCTTGATCTTCGCGAGGGACTCCTCGTGCAGGCCGCGCTGATAGTCCAGGATGTAGTCGAAGGCGTGCCGGATGGCGCTGCGGATCAGTTCCTGGTCTTGCGCCGCAAGCGCATCGAAGAAGTCCTTGTTGGCCATCACCGCCGTCGTGAAGTTGTTGTGGCCGAGGCAGGTGATGACGTTGGTGACCTCGTAGATCTTGGTCGATTCCAGGAAGAATCCCGGGTTCTCCTGACCCTGGATGATGCCGGTCTGCAGCGCGCCATAGACTTCACCCCAAGGCAGCGGCGTCGGGGTTGCGCCCCAGACGTCGTAGGCGGCGACCAGCAGGGGGTTGGTCATCACCCGGAACTTCACCTCGTTCAGGTCGGCTGGTGTCATTACCGGCTGTTGTGTGGTCAGGCAGACCTCGCCCTCCGGGAACATGGTGAGGAGCTCCAGACCCTGACGGGCATAGAGCTCCGGAAACATCTCGTTGATCGCCTTGGAGGTGCGGAAGAACTCGAACAGCTGATCCTCGTCCTGCGGCAGCAGGTAGGGGACGAAGAACACTTGCGCCTCGGGGATCAGTGCGCCGGTGAAGCCGGGTGACTGATCGACGAACTGCAGGATGCCGGCCTGCGTCTGTTCCATGATGTCGGTGGATTCCCCTAGCGTGCCGAACGGGAACAGCGTCACCGTGTGGTCGGAATGCTCCTCGATGTATTCCTTGAACTTGGTGGCGAAGACGCCCTGCACCTCGTGCAGCGCTTCCTCGAAGGCATAGCGCCACTCAGCCGCCTGCGCCGCAAGGCCGAATGCCGACAGGACGGTGCCAAGCGCCAGCGCGCGCATGCCCGTTCTCAACAGATCTCTCATCGAATGTTCCCCTTCGTCTTTGTCGGATGGTCGCGGATGGCCCATCTCGATGGTCGCCGAGCCATGCAGATCAGTTCATGCGAGAACAAAAATCATGTCAATCTGGAAAATAATATCATGACAATTTCGTCGATTGCCCGCCCGCAACCTGCACAACCCGCCCGCAACCTGCACAATGAGGCGGCACCGGCAGCTGCATCCGGCTGTGCCATGGGGCATTCGCGCAAAGGGCGCGCGCCCGCGACGGGGTGGCGCGATAGCCAGTCTCGAACGGCTCTCAGATCGCCAGCAGCAGGTGTTCCGGATCGGCGAGCAGCAGCTTGGTGACGACACCGAGCCCGGCTCGCAGGTCGGCCTCGTCGGTCGAGCCGAGCGAGATGCGCACCGCCGGCCGCCACGGCGCATCGGAAATGCGGAATGAGATCCCGGGTGCGATCGCCACGCCCTGGAGGCGGGCCTGGGCGACGAAGCCTTCCTCGCTGCGGGTATCGGGCAGTGGCAGCCAGACGTGAAGTCCGTTGCGATGTGCCTGATAGGGTGTGTCGCCCAGGATCTCCGCCGCGATGGCGTTTCGTTTGCGCAGGGCGTCACGCTGCCAGGCGACCAGTTCGGCAGCCGTGCCATCGCTCACCCAGCGCGTGGCGATCTCCGCCACCATCGGCGTCGCCATCCAGTTGGTCACCAGCTGCCGGTTTGCGACAGCGGCGACGTAACGGTCCGGCGCAAGCAGGTAACCGATCCTGAGCCCCGGCACGGTGATCTTGGTGAAGCTGGTGACGTACAGCGTCCGCTCAGGCGCGATCGCCGCGACTGGCGGCGGCCGGTCCTCTACCAGTGGGCCGAGGATGTCGTTCTCGATGATCGCGATGTCATAGCGGCGGGCCACATCTGCAATTGCCGCACGACGCGCCTCGCCCATCAGCGTCGCCATCGGATTGATGACAGACGGCTGCAGGAACAATGCCCGGACGGAGTCCCGCCGGCAGGTCTCCTCGAGGGCTTCCGGTAGCAGACCCTCTTCGTCGATGTCGAGTCCGATCAGGTTGAGACCGAGATAGCTCGCAAGCGGCACCAGCGTGTGATGCCCGATCGCCTCGGCAACAATGGTCGATCCGGGCGGCGCGACACTCATCAGCGCGACCGTCATGCCGGCCGTGGCGCCATTGGTCAGGTTGACGTTCTGAGGCGATGCCCGCAGGCCGCAATGGCGCAGCCACTCGACCGCGACCGTGCGGTGACGCGGAAACACGACGTTCGGTCGGAACGACAGCGCCGCGCTTTCCGACAGAGAATCGCCGAGCCAGCCGAGCGCCTGCCGCAGGCGCTCAAGGTGAAGCGCCTCGCAGACCGGCTTGAGGATCGACAGGTCGATCACCTCGCCGAGCCGCTCGGGCAGATAGGGTTGCGGCGGCTCCGGGCGCCGGGTGTTGACGAAGGTGCCGCGGCCGATCTCGCCGGAGATCAGCCCGCGGCGGATCAGTTCGTCGTAGGCACGGCTGACGGTCTGCACGGACAGGCCGAGATCCTCAGCGAGCCGGCGATGGGTCGGCAGGCGGTCGCCGGCGGCGAGCCGTCCGTCCTCGATCGCTCGAGCGAACTGTTCGGCCAGCGACAGATAGGCGGGACGTCTGAGAAGCGAGCGGTCTGGTTGCCACAATGTCATGATTTTACAGCATGGCGAAATCAGTCCAATTGACAACGGAAATCTTGCAGCCGCATGGTGCGGTCATGACCCGACGTCCGACGATGCCGCGCCTCGACGCGATCGACCTCAGGATCCTCGAGGCGATCCAGCGCAATGGGCGCATCACCAAGCTGGCGCTGGCCGAAGCGGTCGGATTGTCGGCGACACCCTGCTGGATGCGGCTCCGCCGGCTCGAGCAGGCCGGCATCGTCACCGGTTATCATGCGCGGGTCGCGCCTCGCGCCGTCGCCCCGGTGGCGGTGGTGCTGATGGAGGTGACGCTGGCGAACCACCGCCAGGCGGATTTCGACCGCTTCGAGCGGATCGTCCGCGAGATCCCGGAAATCGTCGACTGCTGGTCCGTCGGTGGCGGCATCGACTATCTGCTGCGGGTGATGGCACGCGACATCGATGCATATCAGCGTCTGGTCGATGGGCTGCTGGAGCGCGAACTCGGCATCGACCGATACTTCACGTACATCGTTACCCGGACGGTCAAGGAATCGGTCGCGCTGCCGCTCGCCGAACTCCTGCCGCGCGCCGACGCCTGAACGCCGCGGACATTCGGGGAGATTCGGTCTGCCGAGCCGGCCCGACGCAGACCGTCTTTCTACCCGGACTGTGGGGAACGGACTCTTTCTCCGGTACGCATCGCTAGACTCGGCGGCGTGACACCGCAGGGGAGAGACTGATGCCAGCCACCTTCGCCCGTGCCGACCGACACCAAGCGCTCGTCCTGATGTCCGACAGACGGCTGCTGCGCGAGCACGCCTATGTTGGCGGTCATTGGGTCGCTGGCGCTGGAAATCGCACGTTCGAGGTTACCGATCCCGCCAGCGGGGAGTCGCTTGCCTGGGTTGCCTCGCTCGATGCGGACCAGGCCACTGCCGCCATCGACGCCGCCAGCGCGGCCTTCCCCGCGTGGCGTCGGTTCCTGCCGCAGCAGAGGTCAGTGCTCCTCAGGAGATGGTACGAGGCGATCATCGCGGCCAGGGAGGATCTCGCCGTACTGATGACGCTCGAGCAGGGCAAGCCGCTGAGCGAGGCGCGCGGCGAGATCGACTATGCCGCCTCCTTTGTCGAATGGTATGCGGAGGAGGCGAAACGCGTGAACGTCGAGAGCGTCACCAGCCATCTGTCGGGCGCGGAGATGAGTGTGCGCCGCGAGCCGCTGGGCGTTGTCGGCCTCGTCACGCCGTGGAACTTCCCCTCGGCCATGCTGACCCGCAAGGCCGCTGCTGCGCTCGCGGCAGGCTGCACGGTCGTCGCTCATCCGGCCAGCCAGACGCCGTTGTCGGCCCTGGCGCTGGCCGAGCTCGGCGAGCGGGTGGGTTTGCCCGCCGGAGTCCTCAATGTCGTGACCGGCGATGCCGCGACAATCGTCGGCCGCTTCTGCGCCGATGCGCGCGTGCGGGCGCTGAGTTTCACCGGTTCGACCGGCATCGGCCGGTTGATTGCCGCGCAATGCGCGCCGACGATGAAACGTCTTGTCATGGAGCTGGGCGGCCACGCGCCGCTGATCGTTTTCGACGATGCCGATATCGACCGGGCGGTGTCGATTGCCGTCGATGCCAAGTTCGCGACCTCCGGTCAGGACTGCCTCGCCGCCAACCGGATCTACGTGCAGCGATCCCACTACGACGGGTTCTGCACGGCCTTTGCCGCCCGCATCGCTGCGCTTCGGGTCGGTCACGGGCTCGCCGAGGACACCCAGATCGGCCCGCTGATGCACGAGGCGGCCCTTGCCAAGGTGGCCGGGCATGTCGAGGACGCGCTGGCGCGTGGCGCGCGGCTGCTCGCCGGCGGCCGGCGGCACGAGGCCGGCCCGCTGTTCTTCCAGCCGACCCTGCTTGCCGACGTACCGGACGAGGCGCGGATCATGCGCGAGGAGACCTTCGGACCGGTTGCTGCCGTGACGCCCTTTGACACCGAGGCGGAGGTCGTCCGGCGCGCCAACGACACGGAATACGGCCTCGTCGCCTATGTCGTCACCGAGAATGGCGCGCGCCAGCGGCGCCTGGCCGCCGCGCTCGACTACGGGATGGTGGCGGTCAACCGCGTCAAGATCACCGGAGCACCGATTCCCTTCGGCGGCATCAAGCAGTCCGGTCTCGGCCGAGAGGGCGCCCGCCACGGGCTCGAAGCCTTCACCGACCTCAAATTTGTCTGCCTCGACGCAGCCTGACGCACGGGACACCTGAAATGCTCGACCGCAACAACGAACTCGACGCCTTCGACCGCGACCACTTCTTCCATCCCTCCACCCATATGGGGGCGCATGCGCGCGGCGAGACGCCGAACCGGATCATCGCGGGCGGCGAGGGAGTCTACATCACCGATACCAACGGGCGCGTCAGCCTCGACGCCTTCGCCGGGCTCTATTGCGTCAATGTTGGCTATGGCCGCCGGAAGATCGCCGATGCGATCGCCGCGCAGGCACGAGAGCTCGCCTACTATCATGCCTATGTCGGGCATGGTACCGAGGCCTCCATCCGGCTCGCGCGGATGATCGTCGAGCGGGCGCCCAAGGGGATGAGCCGCGTCTATTTCGGCCTGTCCGGGTCCGATGCCAATGAGACCAACATCAAGCTGATCTGGTACGCCAACAACGTCCTGGGGCGGCCGGAGAAGAAGAAGATCATCTCGCGCTGGCGCGGCTATCACGGCTCTGGCGTGATGACCGGATCACTGACTGGGCTTGATCTGTTCCACAAGGCATTCGATCTGCCGCGCGCGCCGATTCTCCATACGGAGGCGCCGTATTATTTCCGCCGCGCCGACCGGTCGATGAGCGAGGAGCAATTCTCTCAGCATTGCGCCGACCAGCTCGATGCACTGATCGTTGCGGAGGGACCGGAGACGGTCGCCGCCTTCATCGGCGAACCGATCCTCGGCACCGGTGGTATCGTGCCGCCGCCGGCGGGCTACTGGCAGAAGATCCAGGCGGTGCTGAAGAAGCACGACGTGATGCTGGTTGCCGACGAAGTGGTCACCGGCTTCGGCCGGCTCGGCTCGATGTTCGGCTCCGACCACTACGGTATCGAGCCCGACCTGATCACCATCGCCAAGGGGCTGACATCCGCCTATGCGCCGCTGTCGGGTGTGATCGTCTCGGAGAAGCTCTGGGAAGTGCTTGTCATGGGCTCAGACCGGCTAGGTCCGATTGGCCACGGTTGGACCTACTCGGCGCATCCGATCTGCGCAGCCGCCGGCATCGCCAATCTCGAGCTGATCGACGAGCGGGACCTCGTGCGCAATGCCGGCGTGACCGGGGCCTTCCTCCGCGCCGAACTGGACCGCGCCGTCGGCGGTCATGTCCATGTCGGTGAGGTGCGTGGCGACGGCCTGATGGCGGCGATCGAGTTCGTGCGCGACCGCGACGACCGAGTCTTCTTCGACCCGTCGGAGAAGATCGGCCCGCGCATCGCCGCCGCGCTGGCGGATCGGGGCGTGATCGGCCGTGCCATGCCGCAGGGCGACATACTCGGCTTTGCCCCGCCACTCTGCCTCACCCGCGAGGAGGCCGTGCGGATCGTCGAGGCCACCGCCGGCGCCATCGGCGACGTCTTCGGCAGGTGAGGGCCGTAGCCAGGGCACGTAGGTCTGCGGGCCGCCCCCGGCGCTACCAGCAGGTGACCTCGCGCACCACGCCGCCCTCATCGACCAGGACGTTCAGCCGGTCGGGACTGTATTCCTGCGTGACCGCCATGTCCGGCCGGAGCACGCGCACCAGTCGGGCGCCGGCTGCCTGGCGGGCGCTTTCGATCAGCGCGGGAGTCGCCACGCGGCCGATTGCGAACTGCGCGGGCGCGGGATTGCAGCCCTCGCCCGTGGCCGGCGGGGTCTGACCACTGCCCGGCGAAGACCCGATGCTGGCGCCGGGCGGAGATGTGGAAATGCCGCCTTGCGGCGGCGATGCCGTCGTGCCGCCCGGCTGCTGCGGGGTGACCGATCCGCCAGGAGGCGGCTCGTCGGACCCGTTACAGGCCGCGGCCATCAGGGCCGTGGCGAGCAAGCCAGCGGCTGCGCCGATCGATCTCATCGCCTGTCTCCCCTCCAAGTCTCTCGCCCGGATCCCGGGACCTACGGACCATAGGATGAACGCCGCCGCATGGCGACTCCAAGGCAGGTGCCGGAATCGCCGCGATAATGCTGTAATCGTCCACGGTCGTGTCACTTCGCCGGAGGCTTCGCGATGCTGGTTCTGCTCATCGGTCTTGTGCTGTTCCTCGGTGTGCATTCGGTGCGGATCGTCGCCCCGGCATGGCGCGAGGCGACGATCGCGCAGCGCGGCGAGACAGCCTGGAAGGGAATCTACTCGCTCGTCGCCGGCCTCGGGCTGGTGCTGATCATCTGGGGCTACGGGCTGGCACGTGCCGAGCCGGTCGTCCTCTATAGCCCGCCGATCTGGGCGCGGCACCTTGCGCTCGTCCTGATGATGCCGGTCTTCGTCATGCTCGCGGCCGCCTATGTTCCCGGTCGGATCAGGACGGCGCTGAAGCATCCGATGCTGGCGGCGGTGAAGCTGTGGGCGCTCGCGCACCTGATCGCCAACGGCACGCTCGCCGATGTCGTGCTGTTCGGCTCGTTCCTGGCCTGGGCAGTGGCCGACCGCATCTCCGTGAAGCGCCGCCCTGCTGATGCAGGAGGCGTGGCCGGTCTGCCGCCGGCCCCCGCCAACGATCTGATTGCCGTGGTCATTGGTGCGACCCTCTATGTCGTCTTTCTCCTGTTCCTGCACCGCTGGCTGTTCGGCGTCTCGCCCTTGGGCTGAGGCCTCGGAAGCCGCTTTAGTATTGGGTAAGTTTCGTCGCCTATCTTCCCCAGCTCTTGGAGGGACCAGTCTGCTGCCGCTCCTGGTAGGGGGCGCGCGGCGACCCAGAATGGGGAAGATCGAGATGTTCGGACGTCTGTCCGTCGTTGCGCTGATGCGCGGTATCGTGTCTGTGCTTGGCGTCCTGCTGGTGGCGCTGGCGGCCACGGGGTTGTGGAGCGCCATCGAGCGCTATTCGGTCGCAACTCGGGTGAACCAGATCAACGCGATTTCCGATGCCCTGCTGCTAGCGACCGAAAACCTCGCCATCGAGCGCGGTACCACCAACACTGCCTTGCGGGCAGCCGAGCCGGCCAGCGACGACACGATCCGCTCGATCGCCGAGCGGCGGCAGACGTCGAACACGGCGCTGAATGCGGCGATGACCGCGCTCGAGGCGCAGAGCTTTGCGGGCAAGGACGATCTCGTTGCCCGTGTCAGAGATGCCCTGGCGAGCGTCGAGCGGCTGCGGGCGGACGCCGACCGCGATCTGACGCGGCCGCGCGGCGAACGCTCCGAGGAGCTGGTGCAGGGCTGGATGCCCGCGATCGTCGCGCTGATGGACAGCGTTGCGCAGCTGTCGAGCGCCACCGGCTTCCAGATCAAGCTGGCCGATCCCTTCGTCGCCGAGCAGACGCTGGTCAAGGAAATGGCCTGGCAGGCGCGTGACTTCGCGGGCCGCGAACGAGCCGCCATCGGTGGCGCGATCGCCGCCGGCGAGGCGCTCACGCCCGACCGCCGTGTCGCCATCGCCGAGTTCCGGGGTAGGGTCTCGGCAGCCTGGGAGGAGATCGAGAAGATCGCCCGCCGCGAGGGCATTCCCGCCGCCTTCACCGCTCAGGTGGCCGACACCCGCAGGGTTTACTTCGAGGAATTCAAGCCGGCCGCAGACAAGGTCTATGCGGCGCTGGCCGAGGGCGCCGCGCCAGGCATGACCGGGCCGCAGTGGTACGATCTGTCCAATCCGCCGCTGGCCTCGATCATGCGGGTCAAGGATGCCTCGGTCGAAGTGACGCAGGCCCATGCCGACCGGCAGGTCGCGGCGGCCCAGCTCGCCATCGCCGTCAATCTCGGCGCCCTCATCGTCGCGCTCATCATGATCGCCGGCGCGCTGGTGCTGACCAATCGCCGCTTCGCCCGGCCGTTGGCGCTGCTGACCGGGGCGATCGGCGCGCTCGCCGAGAAGCGCTACGACACCGAGATTCCCGGAACAGAGAAGACCGACGAGATCGGCATGATGGCTCGGGCGCTCGAGACCCTTCGCGACCGGGCGCGCGACGCCGACAGGTTGCAGGCCGAGCGCGAGCGATCGCAGGAGGAGCAGATCCGGCGCTCGCGCCGGATCGAGGAACTGTGCGCGGAGTTCGACCGCCAGGTGCGCGAGGCCCTGGATGCCGTGGCATCCGGTGCGGACCAGATGGAGAGCAACGCCGACAGCCTCGCGAGCCTCGCCGAGCGTACCTCGTCGCGCGCCTCGACGGTCGCCTCGGCGGCGGAGGAGCTCAGTGCCAACGTCCAGATCGTCGCCTCTGCCACCGAGCAGCTGTCGAGCGCCATACAGGAGATCAACCAGCAGATGGGCCAGTCGCTGGCGATCACCCGCCAGGCAGTGGACGAGGCCGATCGCACCAACGGCACCATCGGCGGCCTCGCCGACGCGGCCAGCCGCATCGGCGAGGTGGTCAGCCTCATCAACGACATCGCCGCCCAGACCAATCTGCTGGCGCTCAACGCCACCATCGAGGCGGCGCGCGCCGGCGAGGCAGGCAAGGGCTTCGCGGTCGTCGCCAATGAGGTGAAGTCGCTTGCCACCCAGACTGCCAAGGCGACAGAGGAAATCTCCGCCCAGATCGCCGAGGTTCAGGCCACCACCGGCAGCGCCGTGGATGCCGTGGCCACCATCGGCAAGACAATCCTGCGGGTCAACGAGATCGTCAACGCGATCGCCGCGGCCGTCGAGGAGCAGGGCGCGGCGACCCGCGAGATCGCCGAGAACGTCCGCCATGCCGCGAGCGCCACTGACGAGGTATCGACCAACATCGTCGCGGTGACGACCGATACCCAGGAAACCGGCCAGCGCTCCAGCGAGGTGCATGCCACCTCCGGCGAGCTGAGCCGCACCGCCGAAATACTGCGCCAGCAGGTGGCGACTTTCCTCGGCGGCGTCCGCGCCGCCTGAACGGGCATCGCCGCTGACATCTGGGGGGGGGCGGCCGGCGCGATGGCGTCGTCCCGCCCTCCCATTTGCGCGTCAACTGGTCTATGAGGAGCCCGACGATCGGACTGCGGGACCCATGAACATGAACGAAGCTGTGCGCGCGGCGATGAAGTCGAAGCTCATCGAGGGGGAGACCGGGCCCTGGGAGGTGGTGATCGGCATGGAGGTCCATGCCCAGGTCACCTCGAACGCCAAGCTGTTCTCGGGTGCCTCGACCGAGTTCGGCGGCGAGCCCAACAGCCATGTCAGCCTGGTCGATGCGGCGATGCCCGGCATGCTGCCGGTGATCAACCGCTTCTGCGTCGAGCAGGCGGTCCGCACCGGCCTCGGCCTCAAGGCGAAGATCAACCTCCGCAGCGTCTTCGACCGCAAGAACTACTTCTACCCGGACCTCCCGCAGGGCTATCAGATCTCCCAGTACCAGCATCCGGTGGTCGGCGAGGGCGTCGTGCTTGTCGACATGCCAGACGGCGAGACGATCCGGGTCGGCATCGAGCGCATCCATCTCGAGCAGGATGCGGGCAAGAGTCTGCACGACCGGCACCCGACGCGGTCCTACGTTGATCTCAACCGCTCCGGCGTCGCGCTGATGGAGATCGTTTCCAAGCCAGACCTGCGCTCCGCCGAGGAGGCACGCGGCTACATCACCAAGTTGCGGGCGATCCTTCGCTATCTCGGCACCTGCGACGGCAACATGGAGCAGGGCTCGCTGCGCGCCGACGTCAACGTCTCGGTCCGCCGGCCGGGCGAACCGTTCGGCACCAGGTGCGAGATCAAGAACGTCAATTCGATCCGCTTCATCGCCCAGGCGATCGACTACGAGGCACGCCGCCAGATCGGCATCATCGAGGATGGCGGCACGATCGAACAGGAGACGCGGCTATTCGATCCGAAGACCGGCCAGACGCGCTCGATGCGCTCCAAGGAGGAGGCGCACGACTATCGCTACTTCCCCGATCCGGACCTTCTGCCGCTCGAACTCGATGCAGCCTGGGTGGACGCGATCGCGGCCTCGCTGCCGGAGCTGCCGGACGACAAGAAGGCGCGCTTCATCGCGGAATTCGGCCTGACACCCTATGACGCCGGTGTGCTCGTCGCCGAGCGCGAGACGGCCGACTTCTTCGAGCAGGTCGCCGCCGGGCGCGATCCCAAGGCCGCCGCGAACTGGGTGATAAACGACCTGCTCGGGGCGCTCAACAAGGCGGGCAGATCGATCGGAGACAGCCCCGTCTCCGCCGACCAGCTCGGCGCCATCATCGACCTGATCAGCGAGAAGGTGATCTCCGGCAAGATCGCCAAGGACCTTTTCGAGATCGTCTGGTCAGAGGGCGGCGACCCACGCGCCATCGTCGAGGCGCGCGGCATGAGGCAGGTCACCGACACCGGGGCGATCGAAAGGGCCGTCGATGAGGTGATCGCCGCCCATCCCGACAAGGTCGAACAGGCGCGGGCGAAACCCTCGATGGCCGGCTGGTTCGTCGGTCAGGTCATGAAGGCGACCGCCGGCAAGGCCAATCCCCAGGCCGTCAACGAGCTGGTCAGGGCGAAGCTCGGGATCGAGTGAGGCCATCGACCTGTCGGAACGGAGGCCCGACGCCCGGCCCTCGCCGCCGGCATCGCCGGGACTTGTCCGATCCGGTCGCGGCGACATATCTGCAGGCGGTCCGCTGGGGCGTCGGCCGGCGCTCCATTCCGCAACGGAGCGCCAAGCCATGCCGAATCCCATCGAACTCTATTACTGGCCCACCCCGAACGGCTGGAAGATCACCATCTTTCTCGAGGAGGCCGGGCTTCCCTACGTGGTGAAATACGTCAACATCGGCCGCGGCGAGCAGTTCGATCCGGCCTTCCTGGCGATTTCCCCCAACAACCGCATGCCGGCGATCGTCGATCCGGACGGCCCGGACGGCCGGCCGATCTCCGTGTTCGAATCCGGCGCCATCCTCCAGTATCTCGGACGCAAGACCGGGAAGTTCTATCCTGCCGACGAGCGCGCCCGGGTCGAGGTCGAGGAATGGCTGATGTGGCAGGTGGCGGGCCTCGGCCCGATGCTCGGCCAGAACCACCACTTCCGCAACTACGCCCCCGAGAAGATCCCCTATGCGATCAGGCGCTACGAGGACGAGGCGAACCGCCTCTACGGCGTCCTCAACACGCGCCTCAAGGGCCGCGAATACGTGGCCGGCGACTATTCGATTGCCGATATGGCGATCGTCGCCTGGACGCGCGGCTGGCAGCAACAGGGCATCGACATCGCCGAATTCCCCGAGGTCGGGGCCTGGCTCGGTCGCATCCTGGCGCGTCCCGCGGTCCAGCGGGCGCTGGCAGTGGGCGAGGACAAGCGGATGAACCTCGCGGAGGACAAGGAGGCTCAGAAGGTGCTGTTTGGCCAGCGCGCGCGGGGCTGAGGCGTCACCGGGCAGTCGGTCAGTGACAGCACCTTGCTGCGGGCAGCCGCCGCGGAGCCGCAACCACGGGCTGTCGATCACCCGTCAGCCCGGAAGCTGCGTTGACGGCTATCCGGCATCGGGACGCAAACGCGCTTGAGGATGCCCCGTGCAGCGCGCTCAACACCTGCGACCGACCCAGTCCGCCGCGATGGGCGCGGCTCGAGATGAAGCGGCCCGGCCCGACGCGTCGCCAGTGAGTCCTGGTGACTGTCCGGTAAACACCGGATGGTAACGCCCCGGCAACCTGATGCCGGATTGACCGGAATCCCTGGGCCGCAATGGCTAACCATCGGTCAATTCACGCTCTGTTGGTAGAATTTTCGGCGAATATTCATCAAATCGCTTTACCCCGGATTCAAGCGGGCGAGTCAGTCTTGTGTCCGACGGTGGAGGCCGTCGGATGGATGAGCCGGTGGAACCGGTTCTGGGGACATATGGACATCGCGAACGAGGGAGTAATTCACGATGGCCCGCTTCGACATGCAGTCGCATCATGAGGCAGGACTTGCCCAGGGCGCAGACAGTGCAGACATCTTCTTCCGTCTCGGGATGATGTATTCGATCGGCCGTACGGTCGAACCGGATCTCGTCGCGGCCCACAAGTGGTTCAACATCGCCGCCGCCAAGGGCCACGCGGTTGCCGCCAGCTATCGGCAGGAGATTGCTGCCGAGATGTCGGCTGCCCAGGTCGCCGACGCCCAGCGCGCCGCCCGCGAATGGCTGAACCTGCATTGAACCGTTGCCCCGGCGCAGACCCGTGTTGCGCCGGCTGGCGGATGCCGGATCGCTGGCGGTCAACCGCGCACAGCCGGACGGTGCAACGTCTCGCACAACCGCGGGCGTGGCCTCAGCCACCCGGGCCGCCCCATGCACCGCGGCCGCGCGCCTCGCTCACGCCGGGGTCAATGTCCGCGTTGCTGGCATTGATGCCGCCATTTCCGCCGGCGGTCTGTTCGCGGGTCTGATCGCCAGGGTGGGGAGGTCCGGCACGCAGCGCCGGTCCATCTGACACACTGGCCGTCACGCCGGCGCGTCGGACGAGAGGCCCGGCCGGACGAACCGACGGTCATCAGCTGGGGAGGCGCCGCGGCAGTGGCGCGGGCGGCGGCACAGGCTCCGGCCGCCGGGATGGCCATCCCACACGGCTTGACCGGATCGGTCCTGCCGGATTGCCCCAGGCGCGGATTGCCGCCATGCGGCACCTCGCCACTGGAGACTCCGTGGGCGGCGTCCGCGATCGCGCGGCGAATCGTGATTGTTCGCAGGCTCAGCGCGTACTGCGCGATCAGCCGTTGACCTGAAAGCCTTTGGTCTGTAGGCAGGTCGCCCAGCGGAGACGTGGCCGAGCGGTCGAAGGCGGCGGTTTGCTAAACCGTTATACCGGGAAACCGGTATCGAGGGTTCGAATCCCTCCGTCTCCGCCAGAGGTCATGGGTACGATCCGGAGACATGGGTAACAGTTCGTACCTGAGACATGGCTGACACCCTCGTGCCGAACGGGGTGTCGATGGTCTGCAAGGTCCTCCGTTCCAGGTCGATGTATCCCAGATCGTCGTGCATGAGGCTGACGAGCCAGATGCCGTCGTCGACTTCGGTGAGTCCCAATTTCTGGCCGGCGAGCACGGTCGAGACGTTGATCTTCCTTCTTGCCATGCAGATGCGGCCGCATGCGGTGACGAGGATGTCCCTGTCGTGGAAGGGATACTCGATATCAGGCAATCCCTGATAGGGCCTTGAAGACGGTGCATAGGCTTCGGCCGGCGTCTTCATGGCGAGCGCCTCGTGGGGACGTTCGTCGTTGACCTGGCTGACGAAGTCGTCGAAGCGGCCCTGCTGCTTCAGCGCGTTCATGCCGGGCGGGCGCGCCGTCTCGGCCTTCAGCGTACGGTGCATGCGCTCATGGCGGCCGTTCTGTTGCGGGTTGCCTGGCTTGATCCTCTCGATGGCGATCCGGCAGGGGCCGAACCAGCGCTGGTCGCTGGACTTCGTCGCCGATGCCCTTTCCTGGGACCGCCGGTTCCGGGTGCTGGCGGTGGTCGACGACTTCACGCGCGAGGCGCTCTGCCTGGTCGTCGATACTTCGATCGGTGGCGAGCGGGTCGTGTGCGATCTCGAGTCGGTGATCGCCAGGCGCGGCCGACCGGCGACGATCGTCTCGGACAACGGGACCGAGCTGACCTTGAAGGCCGTGCTCGACTGGACCAACCGCAGTGGCGTCGAGTCGCACTACATCGCGCCCGGCAAGCCGACGCAGAACGCGTTCGTCGAGACCTTCAACGGCCGGTTGCGGGACGACAACCAGGTGCGGCCGCACTCGGCCCACGGTGGTCTGACACCCCAGGCAGCGCTCCTCCGGTCCGCGGGCGATCGGCTGCGCAAACCCGACCAGCTCCTCCGCTCGCCCGCTACCAGCCCGCCAGCGGACGAGGCACTATCAGCCACCCAGGACTCTCATTATCCGTGAGGGGCCGACGGGGAGCAGGTCGGCATCGATCGCCACCGTCAACAGCGTCTCGGCCACAGCTTCCGGAGTGGTCTCATCATCAGACCCCGTCGCATTGGATATTTGGCATAATTCATTTCAGCCGTGATAATCAGGAATATCAGGTAAAATCCAAAACAGCGGTTGAAAAAGCGTGGAGGTCCCGATAAGCCTGTGCGCACCGAGGGAGCAGGCATGCCGGGCACCAGCACGACACCGCGGATTGAGGTCGCCTTTGCCGCGCGTGACCGGCTTGGCGAGACGCCGATCTGGTGCGACCGGACGCAGCGCCTGTGGTGGGTCGATATCGAGGATCCGACCCTGCATTGTCTCGATCCGGTGACCGGTGTGCACTGGTCCGAGGCCCACGAGGGACAGTACCTGGGGTCCTGCGGCTTGCATCGCGATGGCGGGCTCGTGCTGGCCCGGGATCTCAGCCTCGTTCGGCGTCGGGACGACGGACGGCTGGACCAACTGGCCGAGGTCGAATCCGGGATCGACAATCGCCTCAACGACGGGCGCGTCGATGCGCGCGGACGGCTGTGGATCGGCACGATGGACAACGCCCTGCACCGGCCGTCCGGATCGCTGTATCGCGTCGATCCGGACGGCACGGTGATGCGCCAGTTCGGCGGGGTCATCGTCTCGAATGGCATCGCCTTCTCGCCCGACGGGCGCACCCTGCATTTCACGGACACGCGGCGATACATCAGCTGGGCCTTCGACCTCGATCTCGACGAGGGCACGCTGCGCAACCGCCGTGTCTTTGCCGACTTCACGCAGGGCCGCGACCGGCCCGACGGCGCCTGCGTCGATCAGGACGGTTGTCTCTGGATGGCGATCTTTGCGGGTGGCAGGATCGTGCGCCTCACCCCGGACGGGCGCATCGACCGCACGGTCGTACTGCCGGTAACCAATCCGACCTGCCTGTGCTTCGGCGGGGCCGACCTCAGCACCCTGTTCGTCACCACGGCGCGCAAGTTCCTGTCCGAGCAGCAGCTGGCCGCCGAGCCGCTGGCCGGCAGTCTGCTGGCGATCCACGGGCTTGGCCGTGGTCTGCCCGAGCATCGTTTCGGACCATGACACAAACCTCGACCCTGGGAGGATCCCGATGACTGGCACCATGACCCGACGCAGCCTTCTGATCGCCGTCGGCCTGAGTGCGGCAATGCCGCACCTGGCATCGGCGCAGGACCCGATCACCTTGCGGTTCTCGGACGTGACGACGGCAGATGCGCCGCGCTCGGTCGCCCTGACCACGATCTTCGCGCCCGCGCTCGAGCCGGATTTCCGGTTCGAGCCCTATTTCGGCGGCACGCTGTTCAGCCAGGGCAGCGAGCTCGTCGCGGTGCAGCGCGGCAATCTCGACATGGCACTGCTGCCGCCGTCGGATTTCGCTACGCAGGTGCCGGCCTTCGACATTCTGGGCGCGGCCTATGTGGTGCGCGATGCCGACCATCTGGCCCGGATCTTCGATAGCGAGGTGGGCGAGACCTTCCGCCGGATGGCGCGCGAGCAGCTGGGGGTCGAGATCCTCGCCCCGGCCTATTACGGGGCGCGCCATGTCAACCTGCGCGGCCGCCGGCCGATCCGCACGCCGCAGGACCTGAACGGCGTCCGCCTGCGCATGCCGGGCGGCGAGAGCTGGCAGTTCCTGGGGCGGGCGATCGGCGCCAACCCGATGCCGGTCGCCTATGCCGAGACCTATACCGCGCTCCAGACCGGTGTGATCGACGGGCAGGACAACCCGTTGCCGAACAACCGGTTGATGAGCTTTCACGAAGTCACCGACCAGATCGTGCTGACGCGCCACAATATCGGTTTCGGCTTGCTGATCGTGCGGGCCGAGCTGTTCGACTCGCTGTCCGCCGAGCAGCAGGAGCGCATGCGCAAGGCAGCGCGCGACGCCTTCGCATGGAGCACCGCGGAATATCTGCGCCAGGAAGAGGAACTGGTCGAATTCTTCCGCGAGGCAGGACTGGACGTCTACGAACCCGATGTCGAGGCGTTCCGCGCATATGCGCAGGAGCAGTACCTGAATTCGCCCCTCTCCAAGTCGTGGCCCGAAGGAATGCTGGACGCCATCAACGCCCTGTGAGATGCCGTCACGTTGCGCAAGCGGTTTTCGCGATCCGACATGGCGCGGGCGGCGTCGGGATGTGTGGCCTATGCCGCCCGCGCCGTGT
>NZ_SMAK01000016.1 GCF_004346195.1 Tepidamorphus gemmatus
GTGGAGCGCCAGAGCGAGGTCGCCGGTCAGATCTCCGAGACAATGCAGCGCGCCGCCGCCGAGGCAAGCCGCATCGGCGCCGCATGATCCGGCCGCGGACGACGCCGCCCGCCTGATCCGTTCTGCGCTTGTCGAGCCCGGCGCCCGACATATAGTATGATCCATATGTCGGAGGGCCTTGCCATGACCACCAATATCGGCGGCACGGATCGTGTCGTGCGCATCGTCGTCGGGCTCGCGCTGATCGCCTTCGCGCTGTTCGGCCCGGCGGACATCGCCTGGAAATGGATCGGATGGATCGGCGTCGTGCCGATCCTGACGGCGCTGGTCGGCTGGTGCCCGGCCTACTCGCTGGTCGGCCTGTCAACCTGTCCGACGAAGCCGCGGACCGAGTGAGCCGTCAGGACCGGCTGAGCGCCCAGTCCCAGTACAGCTGACGGGCGCGGCGGTAGATCGGCCCGGGCTGCAGGTCGCGCGCGTCGATGCGGCTGATCGGCAGCAGCTTGGCATAGTTCCCTGTCGAGAACAGCTCGTCGGCCTCGGTCAGGTCGCGGTAGGAAATGACCCGCTCGCGCACTTCGATGCCGTCCGCGCGCAACAGCGCGATAACCCGCTGGCGGGTGATGCCGTTGAGGAACGTCCCGTTCGGATAGGGTGTGTGGACGATACCGTCGCGGACCATCATCAGATTGGCGGTGGCGAGTTCGGCGACGTTGCCCATCGCGTCGAGCACCACCGCATTGTCAAAGCCGCGCGCCTTGGCCTCCATCAGCGCCTTGGCCGAGTTCGGATAGAGACAGGCGGCCTTGGCGTTGACCGGCGCCTGCTCGAGGGTCGGCCGCCTGTGGCTCGACAGCGTCACCGAGAAACCGGCATCGGCCGGCATCGGCACCTCGTAGATCGACAGGCAGAATCGGGTCGATTCGGGGAGCGGCGGTACACCGAAATAGCCGCCTTCCTCGGCCCAGTACATCGGCCGGATGTAGAGCGCGGCGTCGCGGGGAAACTTCGCCAGCCCCTCGCGGCAGAGGTCCAGCATCGCGGCGACACTCATCGTCGGCGTCAGACCCAGCGCCTCGGCGGAGGCGTTGACCCTGGCGCAATGCCGGTCGAGGTCGGGGGTTACTCCCTCGAAGGCGCGCGCGCCGTCGAACACGCACGACCCCAGCCACAGCGCGTGGCTGCGCGGACCGACCAGCGGTGGATTGCCTTCAAGCCAGTCGCCGTCGACAAAGGTCCAGGTCTTCGACCACTGCGCCATGCCATCCTCCCGCGTTCTAGGCCTATCGAAGTCCCTCCGGCCGCTCGCGTCAATCCGCTGTGCCGCCCTGGACTTCCGCCAGGCGACATCGCGCCGCGCGGCGGACCGTTGCTGTCACAGCAACAGTCCGTTCTGCTGATCGGTTGCAGTGCGCCAACAGCCCGGTCTGCCGGCCGGAGAGGATGCCGACGGGCTGACCCGCGCCGGATCGGCCGTTGAGCCTCACGTGCCTGTGAATTGAAGCGTGGCCGGCCTTTCCCGAAGGTCAGCGGTGCGAGCGCCGGGATGACCCCGCCCGGACGAGGCATCAAGGAGGAGTGATGAGCAAGCGAGCAGTATTCGTCGGGACGGCCCTCGCGGTCCTGATCGCGGCGACCGCCACCTGGGCGGCCATGGATCCGATCGCCACCCGCAAGGCGGTGATGAAGAACAACGGCGCCGCCATGGGCGCGCTGGCGGCGATGGCCAAGGGCGAGGCCGAGTTCGATGCCCGCGTCGCCAACCTCGCGGTGCGCACCCTCTACAACGGGTCGGCAGATATTCCCGGTCTGTTCCCTCCGGGCACCGAGACCGGCGGTGACACCGAGGCGCTGCCGGCCATCTGGTCGGATGCGGCCGGCTTTGCGGCAAAGGCCGAGGCGATGAACGCTGCGGCAGCGAAGTTGATCGCCAATCCGATCGAGGATCTGGCCGGCGTCCAGGCCGCGCTCGGCGCGCTCGGCCAGACCTGCCAGGGTTGCCACGAGACCTACCGGATGAAGAAGGGCTGACGGCGCCCGGTTCGGTCAGATCCCGCTTCCGTCAGATGCTGCGCCGCATCGTCCTGTCGCTGCTGGTGCTCGCCCTCGCGGGGGCGGGCGCCTTCTGGCTGATGACGATGCCGCGGGGTCTTGAGGCGGCCGACCTGCCGGACCACAGACCCGACGTCGAGAACGGCCGCTACATGTTCTTCGCCGGCGGCTGCGCTTCCTGTCATGCGGCGCCGGGCGAGGACGATCCGTTTCGTCTCGCCGGCGGACTGGCGCTGAAGTCGCCGTTCGGGACCTTCCATGCTCCGAACATTTCACCCGACCCGGTGCACGGTATCGGCGGCTGGACCGATTTCGAATTCGCCAACGCGATGATGCGCGGCATCGGGCCGGGCGGCGAGCATCTCTATCCGGCCTTCCCCTATACCTCGTATCAGCGCATGCGGCTGGAGGACGTCCTCGATCTGAAGGCCTTCATCGACACGCTCGATCCGGTCGCAACGGATGCGCCCGACCACGATCTGCCGTTTCCCTTCACGATTCGCCGCGGGCTGGGGCTGTGGAAGCTTCTCTATCTCGACGGCGAGCCATTCGTGCCCGATCCGGCCGCATCCGACGAGATCAACCGTGGCGCCTATCTGGTCCGGGGACCGGGCCATTGCGGCGAGTGCCACACCCCGCGCGACTGGCTGGGCGGCATGGATCCGGCGCGTTACCTGGCCGGCGGTCCGTCGCCTGAAGGGCAGGGGCGCATCCCCAACATCACGCCGAGCGCGGAGGGCATTGGCGCCTGGTCGGCCGGCGACATCGCCTATGCGCTCGAGACGGGCTTCACCCCGGAATTCGATTCGCTCGGCGGCTCGATGGCGCGGGTGGTGCGCAACACCGCCCGGCTGACTCCGGCCGACCGCGCCGCGATCGCCGCCTACCTGAAGAGCGTGCCGCCGCTGCCCTGACGACGCTGCCGCACGGACGCATCGTGCCGGCTGCGCAGGGCCGCATGGTGCGGGACGGCATGGTGCGGCCTTGGCGTGCCATCGCCGACGGCGAAGCCGATCCGGGATCGGATGGCCAGCAGCGTGGACCCCATGCCCGTCCTTCTCCCTGCGAATCCGGGATGACGGTCTCGGCGATGGCCGACCGCCACGCCATATCGGCCGGCCGGATCTATTCCGCTGCCGCTGCCGGAGCGTGGCCGAGCCTTCGGTTCAGGTCGTCGATCAACGATATCGCGGCTTCGGCGATGACCGTGCCCGGCGGAAAGATCGCCGCCGCACCGGCCTGCTTCAGCGCCTCGAAGTCCTGCGGCGGGATGACGCCGCCGACCACGATCATGATGTCGCCGCGGCCCTGGGCCTCGAGCTCCGCCCGCAGGGCGGGGACCAGCGTCAGGTGCCCGGCCGCCAGCGAGGAGACGCCGACGATGTGCACGTCATTCTCGACTGCCTGGCGTGCTGCCTCGGCCGGGGTTGCGAACAGCGGCCCGATATCGACGTCGAAGCCGAGATCGGCGAAGGCCGAGGCGATCACCTTCTGGCCGCGGTCGTGGCCGTCCTGTCCCATCTTAGCGATCAGGATGCGCGGCCGGCGGCCTTCGGCGCGCTCGAAGGCCGCGACCTTCGCCAGAACCCGCTGCACGGTCTCGTCCATCTGCCCGACCTCCTGCCGATAGACGCCGGAGATTGCCTTGATCTCCGCCTGATGGCGGCCCCAGACCTTTTCCAGCGCGCCCGAGATCTCGCCGACGGTCGCCATCGCGCGGGCGGCATCGACGGCGAGCGCCAGCAGGTTGCCGGTGCCGGTCTCGGCCGCCTTCGTCAGCGCCGCCAGCGCGGCATCGACCGCCGCCGGATCGCGCTCGCGGCGCAGCCGCTCGAGCTTCTCGATCTGGGCCCGGCGCACCGCCGAGTTGTCGACCTTGAGGATGTCGATCGGCGGCTCCGCATCGGGTCGCCAGCGGTTGACGCCGACCACCGTCTGGCGGCCGGAGTCGATGCGCGCCTGGGTGCGGGCGGCGGCCTCCTCGATTCTGAGCTTCGGCAGACCGGCCTCGATGGCACGCGCCATGCCGCCCATCGCCTCAACCTCGGCAATATGGGTCATCGCGCGGGCGGCGAGGTCGGCGGTCAGCCGCTCGACATGGAACGAACCGCCCCACGGGTCGATAACCCGGCAGGTTCCGGCCTCCTGCTGCAAGAGGATCTGGGTGTTGCGGGCGATCCGGGCCGAGAAGTCGGTCGGCAGCGCCAGCGCCTCGTCGAGCGCGTTGGTATGCAGCGACTGGGTGTGACCCTGCGTCGCCGCCATCGCCTCGATCATGGTGCGGGTGACATTGTTGAACACGTCCTGCGCGGTCAGGCTCCAGCCGGAGGTCTGGCAGTGGGTTCTGAGCGCGAGCGATCTGTCGTCCTGCGGCGCGAAGGGGCGGACCAGATTGGCCCAGATGAGCCGCGCGGCGCGCAGCTTGGCGATCTCCATGAAGTAGTTCATTCCGATCGCGAAGAAGAAGGACAGCCGCGGGGCGAAGCTGTCGATGCTCATGCCCGCCGCGACGCCGGCGCGCAGATACTCGACCCCGTCGGCAAGCGTATAGGCGAGTTCGAGATCGGCCGTCGCGCCGGCCTCCTGCATGTGATAGCCGGAGATCGAGATCGAGTTGAACTTCGGCATCCGCTCGGCGGTGAAGGCGAAGATGTCCGAGACGATCCGCATCGAGGGCTGCGGCGGATAGATGTAGGTGTTGCGGACCATGAACTCCTTGAGGATGTCGTTCTGGATGGTCCCCGACAGCTTCTCGGGCGGCACGCCCTGCTCCTCGGCGGCGACGATGTAGAGCGCCATCACCGGCAGCACCGCGCCGTTCATGGTCATCGACACGCTCATCTCGTCGAGCGGGATGTGGTCGAACAGCGTGCGCATGTCGTAGATCGAATCGATCGCCACCCCCGCCATGCCGACATCGCCGACAACGCGGGGATTGTCGGAATCATATCCCCGGTGGGTGGCCAGATCGAAGGCGATGGACAGACCCTTCTGCCCGGCGGCCAGATTGCGGCGGTAGAAGGCGTTCGACTCCTCCGCCGTCGAGAACCCGGCATACTGACGGATCGTCCACGGCCGGGTGACATACATGGTCGGGTAGGGGCCGCGCAGATAGGGTGCGATGCCCGGCCAGGAATCGAGGAAGTCGAGGCCGTCCCGGTCCTGCTCCCCGTAAACCGCTTTGATCGCGATGCCCTCGGGCGCCATCCATGGCTCGCGATCCGCACCGCCGCCGCTGACGCCTCGGGCAAAGTCGAGGGTGGTGAAATCCGGTATCCGCGTCATCACTGCCCATCCCGACCGTCAGTCCCGCCAAGGCCTAGACGTTCCTGTCCCCGCCGCAGGAAGGACAGGATATCACAGCCCGCGAAGACGAAGTCGTCGATCCCCGCTGCCCGCCATGCCGCCTCGTGCCCGCCCGGCCGCCCGGCCAGATACACCGCCTCGGCGCCGGCCGCCCGCAGAGCCTGCGCCAGCGATGCAGCGCCCGCGGCGTAGTCGGCGTCGGCCCCGCACAGGCAGGCGAGTCGCGCGCCGCTGGCCCGGAACGCCGCGACAGCCGCCGGCTCGTCGCCGTAGACATCGGCGCCCGCCACCTCGAAGCCGCCGGCCTCGAACATGTTGCGCGTCCAGCCTGCCCGTGCGGCAAAGGCCGACCGCTGGCCGAGCGTCGCAAGGAACACCGCCGGCCGGCGGCCGTCGCGGGCCAGCGCGGCATCGCTGCGGTCGCGCAGCTGCTCGAACGGCTCGGCAAGGCGCATCGCCGGCACGGGCTCGGTCCGCAGCCACGCGTCATCGGCACTGGCCATCAGGTCGGCCATGGTCGCCCCCTCGCTCACCGCGCGCACCATCGCGGCGAAGCGGACGCCCTTCGCGGGTGCCGGCAGGTCGATCGGCTCGCCCATGATCTGAAGCCCGTTCGCTGCGACCTTCAGGGTCGCGGCCTCCGCCTCGGTGAGGAGCGGATATTCCGACACCCCGGTGATCGGCTCGCGGCGCGTGGCGATGTCGGCGGCCCGGCTGTCGCGCGTCGCCATCACGCGGCGCTGGAAGTGGCCGGCCTTCAGGGATTCGATGATGCCGCCCTCGCGCTCGATCTGCTGGAAGCCGGCCCAGGCCGCCTCGGCCAGCGCGGTGGTCAACGCCTCGACATAGCCCGAACCCGCCGCAGGGTCGTCGACCCGGCCGAGCCCCGATTCCTCGATCAGCACCAGCTGGGTATTGCGGGCGATCCGCCGCGCCAGGGCATCGGGCAGTCCCAGCGCCTGGGTGAAGGGAAGCACGGTCACGGAATCCGCCCCGCCGAGCCCGGCGGCTGCGGCGGCGACGGCATTGCGCAGGATGTTCACCCAGGGATCGCGCCGGGTCAGCATCCGCCAGGCCGTCTCCGCATGGACCCGCGCCGGGCGCGGCGTGATCCCGCAGGCCTCCTCGATGCGTGCCCAGGCGAGCCGGAACGCGCGCAGCTTGGCGATGGTCGCGAACTGATCGACATCGGCAGCGAAGGCGAAGGTGACCAGGCGGCGGGCATCCTCAAGCCCGATGCCGCCCTCATCCAGCACCCTCAGGTGGTTGAGACCATCGGCCAGGACATAGGCGAGTTCCTGCGCCTCCGATCCGCCGCCGGCATGCACCGCGCGGCCGTCTGCAACCAGCGGTGCGATCGCCAGTCCCGCATCGCGCAGCCCATGCGCGATGTCGATCATCCGCGCATTGACGGTTTCGGTCCGGGCGGTGAGCCGGCCCATCGCCAGAAGGCCGTTGGCGGGATCGGACAGTACGCTGATGTCGACGGCGGCGGGGTCGATGCCAAGCCGGCCGACGAGCGCTGCAAGAAAGACAATCGCGGGCCGGCTCTCGTAGCCGCCGTCGAGCCGCAGGCGAATTCGGGAAAGGTCGATGCCGTCGAGCACCGTCTCGAGATCGGCGAGCGACTGGATCGGCACCCCGTAGCCGAAGCCGCCCGGCGCACCCGGCAGCAACAGCTCGAGACCGTCGGCACCGCCCTCCACATCGGCGCGGGCCAAGGCGTTGGCGGTCTCGAAATCGGGATGGTCGATGCGCTGGAAGACCGCCCAGCGACCATCCCGGCGATGGACGACGCTGCCTGCCGCGCGTTGCGGATAGAGCGGTTCGACCGCAATTCCGTCCCGCGTCCGTGACACGAGCACGCGCTCGAACGGCCGCCCTGCCAGAACCTTGTCCACCAGTCGGCGCCACTGCGCCTCGTCGCCGGGCGCAAATCCGGCGGTCAGCGAAACCTCACCCATCGACACGTCCTGAACACGACAGATCGTCCGCACTGCGGAGCCGGGGACTGAGTGCCACAGACCGCCGCGTTCGGCCAGCCCCATTAGCCCGTGTCGCATTCGGGCCGCAGCTGCCGGTCAGGTGCCGGCCGGACGTCCCGGATCGGCCCGGATCGGCCCGGATCAGTAGGTCAGCGCCGGCGGCAAGGCCTTGGCCTGCGCCACCCAGTCCTCGACCCGCTTCCGGCTCGGCAGCGCCCGCACCAGCCGGCGCGCGGCATTCACCTCGGCCATCTTCGCATGAAGGTTGTCGGGACGGCGGGTGCCCAGCTCCTTGACGGTGTCGACCCCGGCGGCTTCCAGGAGCTCGGAATATTCCTCGCCGATGCCCCTGATCCGCATCAGGTCGGCCATGTTGGCCCATTTCAGGATGCGGGTCTCGTCGATGCCGGCGGCTGCCGCGAGCGTCTTGCGGTCCTTCGGGCTCCTGGCCCGCTCCAGCAGGCGGGCTGTCGTGGCGACGCCGACATCCTTGAGCAACTTCGCGTATTTGGGACCTATTCCCTCGATCCTGGCGACCGGATAGGACATGGCTTCCCCCCTCGGGCAACGGCCGCGGGCGTGCGGCCGGTTCAGACGAACTGGCCGAGTCCCGGGATCGAGCCGACCACGTCATCGACGAGCTGGCTGCCGGCATGTTGCCGAGCGAACGCCACGAGCTCGCGCGTCACGGTCTGGATCTCGCCCATGTCGAGACCGGCATTGTTCAGGGCGTTGAAGGCTGCCATCGCGCCCATCATGCCGCCGAAGCCGCCGGGGCTCTCGATCGCCTCGGCGCCAGGCAGCTTGGCGAGCAGCTCCGCCACCTTGTCTGGCGGTCCGGCGTCCTTGAGGAAGCCGATGATGATCTCGACCGCGCGCCGTGCCGTCTGCTCGGAAATGCCCGCCGCCGCAACCAGGCGACCCACCAGTTCGTCCATCGTGTCCCGTCTCCCGACCACCGCTGCGGGGCTGCCCCTGCGGCCATGATGGCGTCGCCGGCCGGGCGCGGCCGGGTCGCCGGATCGTTCGACAGCCATAGTGCATTGCCGGCCGTAGGGTGACAAGCCGAGCCGGCGGTGCGTTGCGCCCGCCTGTCCGCCTACCTATAACGGCCGGACCGGCGGATGCGGTGCTGCGGAGAGATCGCATGACGGACGAGGCGGACGGCAGGCTGTTCATCGGGCGCAGCGGCGAGCCGGAATATCTCGAGCTCAGCTTGGCCAACCGTCACGGCCTGATCACCGGCGCCACCGGCACAGGCAAGACCGTCACCCTGCAGGTTCTTGCCGAGGGCTTTTCGGCGGCGGGCGTGCCGGTCTTCTGCGCGGACGTGAAGGGCGACCTGTCCGGCATTGCCGAGGCTGGTTCGCCGAAGGATTTCCTGCTGAAGCGCGCTGCCCAGGTCGGCCTCGAGGACTATGCCTTCGCGGCACAGCCGACGATCTTCTGGGACCTGTTCGGCGAGCAGGGCCACCCGATCCGCACCACCGTCTCGCAGATGGGGCCGCTGCTGCTCGCCCGCCTGCTCGAGCTCAGCGAGGCGCAGGAAGGTGCGCTCAACATCGCCTTCCGCCTCGCCGACGAGGAGGGGTTGCTGCTGCTCGACCTGAAGGACCTGCGTGCCCTGCTCCAGTACATTGCCGAGCGCGGCAGCGAGGTCACCACCAGCTACGGCAACATCACCCGCCAGACCATCGGCGCCATACAGCGGCGGCTTCTGGTGCTCGAGAACCAGGGTGGCGCGCATTTCTTCGGCGAGCCGGAATTCGACATCGAGGACCTGATGCAGGTGAGCCGCGACGGTCGCGGTTATGTCAGCGTGCTGGCCGCCGACAGGCTGATGTCCTCGCCGCGCCTCTATGCGACCTTCCTGCTGTGGATGCTGTCGGAGCTGTTCGAGCGGCTGCCCGAGGTCGGCGACCCGGAGCGGCCGAAACTGGTCTTCTTCTTCGACGAGGCGCACCTTCTGTTCAGCGACGCGCCTGCCGCGCTCGTCGAGAAGGTGGAGCAGGTGGTGCGGCTGATCCGCTCCAAGGGCGTCGGCGTTTATTTCGTCACGCAGAACCCGCTCGACGTGCCGGAGAAGGTGCTGGCGCAGCTCGGCAACCGCATCCAGCACGCGCTGCGTGCCTATACGCCGCGCGAGCAGAAGGCGGTCAGGACCGCCGCCGACACCTTCCGGCCCAACCCGGACTTCGATACCGCCCGCGTCATCACCGAACTCGGTGTCGGCGAGGCGCTGGTCTCCACCCTGCGCGACAGGGGCGTGCCGTCGATGGTGCAGCGGACGCTGGTGCGTCCGCCGGTGTCCCGGCTCGGACCGATCACGCCGCAGGAGCGTGCCGCTCTGCTGGCGACCAGCCCGGTGCGCGGGCTCTACGACACCGCGCTCGACCGTGAATCCGCCTACGAGATGCTGGAGGCGCGTGCGCGCCAGCGGCACGCCGAGGTGGCGGCGGAAAGTGGCCGCTCCGGCGCAGGCGGGCGCTCCCGGACGGAAACCATGACCGGTCTGCCCAAGGAGGTCGAGGACATCGGGATCTCGATCCTCAAGTCGTTTGGCCGCTCGCTGGCCACGGCCCTCGGCCGCAAGATCGGCGAGAAGGCAGCCTCGAGCACGAAACGTCGCGCCACGACGACATCGGTCCGCAAGGCCGTCGAGTCGGCACCGACCGCAAGGCCGTCGTCCACCGGTGCGCGGGCGGGCGCGCCGGTCATCGGGCGCGGCGTGCTGGGCTCGCCGAGCCGCATCGGCGGCTTCGGCGCGTCGGGGAAGTCGTGAAAGTTTGCCCTCTTTGGCTGTCCCCTCGACTTGACGAACGCTTAACGATAAAAGTTCGCCGATATATTGTTTCATGCATATGCGGAATACCGCCCGGGCGTGCGCAGCCCGTCGGGCAGGGGTGGGCATGGACCTCGCGAAGCACGAATACTTCATCCTCCACCCCGATCCGACCGTCGGGAAGGTGCTCAGGATCATCCTGCGGGAGGCAGGTGCGCAGGCGATCCGGATCTTCGAGGATTTCGTCGGGGCGCTCGCCGCCGTGCGCAACGGCAAGGGCGATGTATTGCTGGTCGACGAGCGCCTGTGCGGCCCCGTCGACTGGCCGGTCGCCCGAGGCCTGCGGCAGGTCGTTCGCGAGCGGTCGGCGCCCGTTGCCATCATGATGACGTCCGCGCCCACCCGGCAGATCCTCGAGATGGCGCTGAGCGAGGGCTACGCCTCCGTGATCGCCGTGCCGTTCTCGGTGCGGACCTTCACCGCCCATGTCGAAAGGGCGTTCAGCGGCCCGCCCCGTCCGGGGGATCTTGCGGACAAGTTCCTGGTGGACTAGCCGTTGCCCCGGGACCGCGGGCCGCCGGCCCGCCACAACGGGGAGTTTCGACATGGCGACGATCGACAAGGTGCTGGCGGCGATTGACGCCGATCTCGATGCGAGCCTGGCGAGGTTGTTCGAGCTCGTCCGCATCCCGAGCGTTTCCACCGATCCCGCCCATGATGCCGATTGCCGCCGCGCGGCGCAGTGGGTGGTCGACCAGCTCGCCGGGCTCGGATTCGAAGCCTCGGCCCGCGACACCGGCGGCCAGCCGATGGTGGTCGCCCATGGCGGCGCCGCGCGCGGACCCGGCGTGCCGCATGTGCTGTTCTACGGTCACTACGACGTGCAGCCGGCCGACCCGCTCGACCTGTGGGAGACGCCGCCCTTCGAGCCGCGTCTCGTCGAAACTGCCACCGGCCGCCAGATCGTCGGGCGCGGCGCCTCCGACGACAAGGGCCAGTTCATGACCTTCGTCGAGGCCTGCCGCGCCTGGATCTCGGCCACAGGCAACCTGCCGATCGCTGTCACCGTGCTCATCGAGGGCGAGGAGGAATCCGGCAGCCGCAGTCTCGGCCCGTTCCTCGAGGCCCACAAGGACGAGCTGCGGGCCGACCTGGCGCTGGTCTGCGACACCGGCATGTGGAACCGCGAGACGCCGGCGATCACGACGATGCTGCGTGGCCTGCTGCTCGAGGAGGTGATCGTCACCGCCGCCAGCCGCGACCTCCATTCGGGCATGTTCGGCGGCCCGGCCCGCAATCCGATCCGGGTGCTGGCGCGCATCATCGCCGATCTGCACGATGAGACCGGTCGCATCCAGGTGCCGGACTTCTACGATGGCGTGTCGGAGCTCGACGAGGACGTGCGTCGGCAATGGCAGGAGCTCGGCTTCGACGCCGGCGGTTTTCTCGCCGATGTCGGCCTGTCGATCCCGGCGGGCGAGGCCGGGCGCAGTGTGCTCGAGCAGATCTGGTCGCGCCCGACCTGCGACGTCAACGGCATCATCGGCGGCTACACCGGCGAGGGCACCAAGACGGTGATCCCGTCGCGGGCATCCGCCAAGATCTCCTTCCGGCTGGTCGGCGACCAGGACCCGCTGCGAATCCGTGAATCGTTCCGCGGCTTCGTGCGCGACCGTATCCCGGCCGACTGTTCGGTCGAGTTCATCGGCCACGGGGCGAGCCCGGCGCTGACGGTGGACATGTCGCGGCCCGAGTTCGCCCGCTGTGCCGAGGCTCTGGCGGCGGAGTTCGGCCGGCCGGCGGTGATGATGGGCTGCGGCGGGTCGATCCCGATCGTCGGCGATTTCAAGCGCACGCTCGGCATGGAGTCGGTGCTGATCGGGTTCGGCCTCGACGATGACCGTGTGCACAGCCCGAACGAGAAGTACGAGCTGTCGAGCTATCATCACGGCACCCGCGCCTGGGCGCGGGTGATCGGGGCCCTGGCAGGATCCGTCTGACGGACGCCTGTCCGGAAGGTCAGAACGGCAGGCCGCCGCCCGGCTTCATCTCGCCCATGCCGGGCAGGTTGGCCGGCATGTCCATGACCGTCAGATTCGCCGGGATCTCGAAATGTGCAGGATCCTGCGCGACCCTCTCGATGTTGGTCAGGCGGGAGAAAAAGCCCTCGCCGGAGACCTCGAGCGGGATGTTGTCGTCGGTCAGGCAGGCCCTGGCCGTCTGCACCAGCCAGATGGTGCAGGTCTCACCGTCGATCGCGCGGCTGGTGCCCGTATCGGTCGCATGGAAGCTGTCGTCGCGGATGCTCGGCAGCCGCATCGCCATGCCCGGCATCTGGCTCGACCACATGATCATGTCGCCTTCGGGCATCGAGCGCACCGAGCTCATTTCCATGCCCATCTGGGTCATGTCGAGCCGCATCTTCTTCAGAGAAGCGGAATAGCGCATCTTCGCCCGGACCTGAGTGCCGGTGCCGTCCTCCAGCACCCAGTCGCCGCTGAAGTCGACCTTGGGATAGGGCTGCTCGGCGGCGGCCGGCAGGGACAGGGCGAGCGCGGCGACCATCATCAGGATCGACATCGGGCGGATCATCGGAGCCTCCTTGCGGCTGTCATGCGGTCGTTCTGCCGCAGCCGGACGAGCTTCGCCAGCCGGATGCGACGATCGGACCGTCGATTCCGGCGAAGCTGACGCAACGGCGCCACGATCGCGGCGGAGAAGCTTTTGCTTGCGGCTGTCGCCGGCCTTGTGTACCGGACTGTGCCGTTCCGATCGATTGCCGAGGCGAACTGCCGATGTTGCGTAGACTGGTTGTTGCCGGAGCTCTCCTTGGGATGCTGCCGCTGCTGGCCGCCTGCGGCGGCGAGGAGGCGCCAGCGGTGGCCTCCGTCATCCCCGTCTCGCACCGGATCAGTGCGGATCAGGCCGGACCGATCACCGCCGGAACGCCCTATTCGGCGGCGGCGCTGCGCCAACTCTTTCCCGACCATCGCATCGACGTGATCGCCACCGCCGACGAGGACGGCGTGGTCAACGCCCTGACCGTCTTCGATGACGGCCTGCAGGTGATGATGGCGATCCCGGCGCCGGGCGGCCGCACCATCAAGGCCGTGCACGGCTCTGGGCTCGCGGTGGCCGGACCGAACGGCGAGCGGCTCGGCATGAGCTTCCGCCAGATCGGCGTCGACCGCTCCGCCTGCCGGGTCGGCACCAACGCCTGGGCGGGCATGGCCGTCTGTCAGGCACGCGGGACCCGCAATGTCTTCCTGGTCTTCGACAATGGCGGCTGGAACGGCCCGCCGAACGAGCTTGCGCCGGCCGCCTCGCTTGCCCAGGGCCAGCTGCAGCGCATCGTCTGGGTGCCGCCATCCGGCGCCTGACGGCCATAGTCGAGGCCGCGGCCGTCGCCGTGGCTGCACGGCACCCGGCTCGCGCTTCGCTTGGCCGGGATGACGCGCTATATGCTCATCGCCTCGTGACGTCGACCGGATGCCATCCGACATGCAGCTATCGCCGCCCCGTGCCGGGGACGAGCCGCCGATCCTCGGCCTGCCGCTCGATACGGCGGTCGCGCGCCTGCGCGCCGGCGACAGGGCAATCCTGGCGCGGGCGATAACGCTGGTCGAATCGCGCCGTCCGGATCACCGGCAGATCGCGGCGCGGCTGCTGCAGGCGGTGCTGCCCTTCACCGGCGAGGCGATACGGGTCGGCATCACCGGCGTGCCGGGCGTCGGCAAGTCCACCACCATCGACCAGCTGGGCATCCGGCTCACCGCCGCCGGCCACAGGGTCGCCGTGCTGGCCGTCGATCCGTCCTCGCAGCGGACCGGCGGCTCGATCCTCGGTGACAAGACGCGCATGGCCCGGCTTTCTGCCGAGGCCAACGCCTTCATCCGCCCCTCGCCGACCGCCGGCACGCTGGGCGGCGTTGCCGCACGCACGCGCGAGTCGATGCTGATCTGCGAGGCAGCCGGCTTCGATGTCGTCCTCGTCGAGACGGTCGGCACCGGCCAGTCGGAGACCGCCGTTGCCGACATGGTCGATGTCTTCGTGGTGCTGGCGCTGCCCGGGGCCGGCGACGAGTTGCAGGGCATCAAGAAGGGCGTGCTGGAAATCGCCGACATCATTGCTGTCAACAAGGCCGATGGCGACAACGCCGAGCGCGCCCGCCGGGCGGCGGCCGAATACCGCGCTGCGCTTCACATCCTCACCCCGGCCAGCGCCGGCTGGTCGCCGCCGGTGCTGACGATTTCCGGGCTCGCCGGTACCGGTCTCGATACGCTCTGGACGACCATCGGCGAGCATCGTGCCGCGATGCGCGCGAGCGGCGAATTCCATGCCCGTCGCCGTCGTCAGCAGGTGCGCTGGATGTGGACGATGCTCGAGGAGCGCCTTCTCGCGCGCCTGCGATCCGATCCGGCGGTGGCGGCGCGGATCGACGAACTGGAGCGCGAGGTCGGGGCCGGCCGCATGGCTCCGGCCGCCGCCGTCGAGGACATCGCCGAACGGCTCGGGGTGTAGCCGATGGCGCTTGCGCCGCGCATCCTCGTCACCGGCTTTTCCGCCTTTCCCGGCGCTCGCAGCAATCCGAGCGAGGGGCTGGTCGCCGGGCTTGCCGTCGAGGCGCTGTCGAGCCGGCTCGGCATCGCGCTTGCGACGGCCGTCCTGCCGACCGAATACGACGGCGTAGGCGAGCAGCTGCCGCGGCTCTGGCGTGACCTCGCGCCCGACGCGGTGATTCATTTCGGTCTGGCCGGGCGGGCACGTCACGTGCGGCTCGAGACATGCGGCCGCAATGCCTGTGCACCGTTCCGCCCGGATGCGGCGGGGCGCCTGCCGCGCGGGCATGTCATCGAGCCCGGCGGACCGATCCTGCGCCGCGTGACGCTGCCCGTCGCATGGATCGCCGCCGCATTCGCCCGGCAGGGCATTCCGGCGACGATCTCCGTCGATGCCGGCCGTTATCTGTGCAACGTCGCGACCTATCTGTCGCTGGCGATCGCGGCGCAGGCGCCCGGGCCGAAGCCGCTTGTCGGCTTCGTCCATCTGCCCTGGCCGCGCGAGGAGCGCATTGCCCGTGCGCCGTCAGATCGCCCCGGCTGGTCGCAGCTGGCGCAGGCGGTGGAGACGGCGATTGCCGTGACCGCGCTGAAGGCGCGGCGGCGGACGGCGCCACTCCCGTAACCGCAATCGGCGGGCGGTGAGGGGCCTGCCCAGGCGACGGACCCGCCGGAAGGCCATGCCCTCAGAAGAAGGCCTGCAGCCCGGTCTGCGCGCGGCCGAGGATCAGCGCGTGGATGTCGTGCGTGCCCTCGTAGGTATTGACCGTCTCGAGGTTGGCAAGGTGGCGCATGACGTGGAACTCGTCGGCGATGCCGTTGCCGCCGTGCATGTCGCGGGCCATGCGGGCGATGTCGAGCGCCTTGCCGCAATTGTTGCGCTTGACGATGGAGATCATCTCCGGCGCCATCTTTCCCTCGTCCATCAGCCGGCCGACGCGCAACGAGCCCTGAAGACCGAGTGCGATTTCGGTCTGCATGTCGGCGAGCTTCTTCTGGACGAGCTGGGTTGCGGCGAGCGGCTTGCCGAACTGCTTGCGGTCGAGCGTGTACTGGCGGGCGGCGTGCCAGCAGAACTCGGCCGCCCCCATCGCGCCCCACGAGATGCCGTAGCGCGCCCGGTTGAGGCAGCCGAACGGACCCTTCAGGCCGGAAACGTTGGGAAGCAGTGCCTCCTCACCGACCTCCACCCCATCCATGACGATCTCGCCGGTGATCGAGGTGCGCAGGCTGAGCTTGCCCTCGATCTTCGGGGCCGACAGGCCCTTCATCCCCTTCTCCAGAATGAAGCCGCGGATCTGGTCGCCATGCGCGGCCGACTTTGCCCAGACCACCATGACGTCGGCGATCGGCGAATTGGAGATCCACATCTTCGAGCCGATGAGGCGGTAGCCGTTGGCCGTCTTCTCGGCGCGCGTCTTCATGCTGCCGGGGTCCGAGCCGGCATCGGGTTCGGTCAGGCCGAAGCAGCCGACATATTCGCCGGTGGCGAGCTTCGGGAGGTACTTCCTGCGCTGCGCCTCGTCGCCATAGGCATAGATCGGATACATTACCAGCGAGGACTGCACGCTCATCATCGAGCGGTAACCGGAATCGACGCGTTCGACCTCGCGCGCCACCAGCCCGTAGGAGACATAGCCGGCGCCGACGCCGCCATATTCCTCTGGGATCGTCACGCCGAGCAGGCCGAGCGCGCCCATCTCGCTGAAGATCGCCCTGTCGGTCTTCTCCTCGCGATAGGCCTCCAGCACCCGCGGCATCAGCCGGTCCTGCGCATAGGCGCGGGCGGTGTCGCGGATCATCCGTTCGTCCTCGGTCAGCTGATCCTCGAGCAGGAACGGATCCTCCCAGACGAAGGCGGCGTAGCCGGCTGCGGCGGGCTTGGACTGTGCGGCGACGGACATGATCGGGACCTCGCGACAAGTGTGGGCGCAACATTGCCTGTTCGTTGCGCGAACACTTAGCCCAACGATTCGGCGATGTCGAGACCGCAGTGCGCATGAGCCCCATTCGGAGCATGATGGCCAGGGCGACGTCAGCCTGAGGATGCGGTTCGGCGATTCCGGGCGGGCGCGCCGGCCTTACCTGTCACCTTCAGCACGAAGGCATAGATCAGCGCGATCTCCTTCAGCCGGTCGAAGCGGCCGGCGGCGCCGGCGTGACCGGCATCCATGTTCGTCCGCAGCAGGATCATGTTGTCGCTGGTGGATCGTTCCCGCAGCCGTGCCACCCACTTGGCCGGCTCCCAGTAGGTGACCCTCGGATCGGTCAATCCGGCGAGCGCCAGGATGTGGGGGTAGGGTAGCGGGGCAACGTTATCGTAGGGGCTGTAGCTGGCGATGGTGTCGTAGGCCTCGGCACTCTCGATCGGATTGCCCCATTCGGGCCATTCCGGCGGCGTCAGCGGCAGGCTGTCGTCGAGCATGGTGGCAAGCACGTCGACGAATGGCACCTCGGCGACGATGCCGAGGAACAATTCCGGCGCCATGTTGGCGACCGCTCCCATCAGCATCCCGCCGGCCGATCCCCCCTGCGCGACGATCCGCCCGCGGGCGGTGTAGCCGGTTGCGGCGAGATGTTCGGCGACGGCGATGAAGTCGGTGAACGTGTTGGTCTTCCTGGCCGCCTTGCCGTCCCTGTACCAGTGGTAGCCCTTCTCCTTGCCGCCGCGGACATGGGCGATGGCGAACACCAGACCGCGGTCGACGATCGACAGCCAGTTGGTATTGAAGGCGGCGGGTACCGATATCCCGTAGGCACCATAGCCGTAGAGCAGGCAGGGCGCGGTCCCGTCGATCGGCGTATCGCGATGATGCAGTACCGAGACCGGCACGCTTTCGCCGTCCGGTGCAGGTGCATGCAGCCGGCGAACGATATAATCGTCCGGGTCGTGGCCGCTCGGCACCTCCTGCCGCTTGCGCAGCCTCCGCGCGCGGCTCTCCATGTCGTAGTCGAACACCTGCGCCGGTGTGCGCATCGAGGAATAGGAGAAGCGGATCGTTGTCGTGTCGAACTCGTAGCCGTGCTGCAGGCTCAGCGAATAGGCCTCCTCGTCGAAGGCGATGGCATGTTCCGCACCATCGGCGAACCGGTGGATGACGATCCGCGGCAGCCCGTCCTCGCGCTCCAGCCTGACCAGATGTCCGGCATAGACCGCCACCTCGAGGATCAGCCGGCCGCGGCGGTGGGATACGAGATCGCGCCAGGCCCCGGGCGTCGGGTCCGCGAGCGGCGCCGTGACGATCCTGAAGTCCTCCGCCCCGCCGTCATTGGTCAGGATGATCAGCGCGTCGCCGTGATGCTCGACGCTGTACTCGACGCCTCTCCGTCGTGCGGCGATCAACCTCGGAGCGGCTTCCGGGGCGGCCGCCTCGATCAGACGGATCTCCGAGGTCTCGTGGTCGTGCGCGTCGATGACGATGAAGCGGCGCGACTGCGTCCTGCCGACGCTTACGAAGAAACCCGGGTCATGTTCCTCGTAGACCACCGTGTCCGCCTCGACCGGCGTCCCGATCCTGTGCCGCATCACCCGGCGCGGCCGGTGATTGTCATCGAGCCAAGTGTAGAACAGGTGGCGTCCGTCCGCCGACCAGACCGCGCTGCCGGTGGTGCCGGGCACGACGTCCTCGAGATCCTGGCCGGAGGCAAGATCGCGGATGCGCAGCGTGAAATACTCCGAGCCCGTCTCGTCGCTGCCGTACCACATCAGCCGGTGGTCGGGACTGTGTCCGGCGCCGGACAGCCGGAAATAGGCCTTGTCGGCGGCGAGGTAGTCGGCGTCGATCAGAACCTCTTCGTCGCCGCCGTCGCGTGGCGTGCGGACGATCAAGGGATGCTGGCCGCCGGCAACATAGCGGGTGGCGTAGGCATAGGGGCCGTCCGGCGCGGGAACGCTCGAATCGTCCTCCCGGATGCGGCCGCGCATCTCGGTGAACAGCTCCTCCTGCAGGTGCTCGGTGCCGTGCAGCGCCTGTGCCGCCCAGGCGTTCTCGGCCTCCAGATGGGCGCGGATCGCCGGATCGAGCCGGGCCGGATCGCGCATCACCTCCTGCCAGTTGTCGGCCCTGAGCCAGGCATAGTCGTCGATGCGCTCGCGTCCGTGGTGGATCGAGCGGACCGGCCGCCGCTCGGCGCGGGGCGGCACAGCCCGCGACGCCGGCCGTTCCGTGTCAATCGCCATGACCGCCGCCAACCGGATCGGTGACCTTGTTCAGGGCGGTGCCGTTCATGCAGTAGCGCAGGCCGGTCGGTGGCGGTCCGTCCGGGAAGACGTGGCCCAGATGCGCATCGCAGCTCGCGCAACGCACCTCGGTGCGGCGCATGAACAGCGAGCGATCCTCGTGCAGGCTGACCGCGTCCGCCGAGACCGGCGCATAGAAGCTTGGCCAGCCGGTGCCGCTGTCATACTTGGTGGCGGCGTCGAACAGAGCCGCCCCGCAGCACACGCAGGTATACAGACCGGGCGTCTTGTCGTTCCAGTAGGGGCCGGTAAAGGCGCGCTCGGTGCCGTGTCTGCGCGTGATGCGGTACTGTTCGGGTGTCAGTTCGGCACGCCACTCGGCGTCCGACTTCTCGACGCGCGGTCGGTTGCCCGTCTCGGCCATGGCAGATCTCCGGTGCGGTGGGGCGGTTGCGCAACAGATAGGCCTTCGCAGCGACGCCGCATAGGCCCGGCGTCCGGTTTTCGTTGACCTTCAACGCGCGCCAATTATGTTGCGGTCGAACCGATTCCCGCTGCCCGGAGTCTGCTCCGGGCCTGCCAACACCAACGACGAGAGATCGGGCCGGTCGCGATGGACCGTCCGGTGACGAGGGGGCTTAGACCGAAGGCGATGCGGCTGCTGGGTTTGGCGATCCCGCTGCTCCTGTTCTGGCTGCTGCTGTCGGGCCACCACGACACGCTGCTGATCTCGATCGGCATCGTCTGCGTGCTGCTCACCGTCTGGTTCTCCGCCAGGCTGGCGATCGTCGATGGCGAGAGCCTGCCGCTGCATCTGCTGTTCCGCGGCTTGCGCTACTGGCCGTGGCTGCTGGTCCAGATCTTCAAGTCGGCGATCGGCGTGACCCGCCTCATCCTGTCGCGGCCGCTCGCCATCTCGCCGACGCTGGTGCGCGTCACCGCGCATCAGTCGGGTCCGGTCGGCATCACCACCTTCGCCAATTCCATCACCCTGACGCCGGGCACGATCTCGGCGGTGGTTCTCGAACAGCGCCACGAGATCCTCGTCCACGCGCTCACCGAGGAGGGGGCTAAGGATCTTGCGGGCGGCGAGATGGATCGCCGCGTCGCCGTGTTCGAGGGCGGCTCATGATCACCGTGATGTTCGCCGTCGCCATGGTCGCGGTGCTGGTGACGCTGGCCCTCGCGGTGGTGCGGGCGCTTGTCGGCCCGACGGTGTTCGACCGGCTGGTCGCCGCCAATGCCATCGGCAATGCCGCGATCCTGCTGGTCGCGGTGTACGGCTTCCTCACCGAGCGACCGCAGTTTCTCGACATGGGCATCCTTTACGCACTGCTGAACATCGTCGGCACGATCGCCGTCCTGAAGTACTTCCGCTTCGGCGACCTTAGCCATCCCGGTGGAGAGGAGCCGACGAAGTGACGCTTGATCTCGTCGCCGACATCGCCAGCGCCATGCTCCTGGCGGCCGGGTCGTTCTTCCTGGTCGTCGGCGCCTTCGGCCTGATTCGCATGCCGGACGTGTTCACCCGTCTGCACGCCACCTCGGTCAGCGACACGCTGGGCGCCGGTCTGCTGATTCTCGCCATGGTCATCCAGGCCGGCTTGAGCCTGGTCACGGTCAAGCTGCTGGTCATCCTGGCGGTGTTCTTCTTCACCTCGCCGCTGGCCAGCCATGCGCTCGCCCGCGCGGCGCTGTCGGTCGGCATCGAGCCGCAGCTCACCGACCCGCAGGGCCACCGCCGCCGCAAGGAGCTCGGCCTGATCGGCGAGTTCATCGGCAACCAGGCCAGGGAGCCGGGCGCGAGCAGGCCAAGCCGCCGGGGCGCCGGCGGGCCCCGCAAGCCTGCCCGCAAGCCGGGGAAGCGCTGATGGAACTGCTGGTCAACATGGTGCTGCTGACGCTGATGGCGGTGGTCGTCATCGCCATCGTGCGGCTGCGCAACCTGTTCGCGGTGATCATCCTGTCGAGCGTCTATTCGTTCCTGATGGCCAGCGTCCTGCTCGTCCTCGATGCCGCCGACGTCGCCACCACCGAGGCTGCGGTCGGCGCTGGCATCTCGACCGTGCTGATGCTTGCAGCGCTCTATCTGACCAAGACCGAGGAGATGGCGCCCTCGCACACGCCGCTGCTGCCGCTGTTCGTGGCGGTGGTGATCGGCGCCGCACTCGTCTACGGCTCGGTCGACATGCCCTCGTTCGGGGCCGCCGACACGCCTGTGAACCAGCATGTCGGCATGCAGTACATCGACCGTGCGATGGAGGAGACGGGCGTGCCCAACGTCGTCTCCGCCGTGCTGGCCAGCTACCGCGGCTACGATACGCTGGGCGAGGTGGTCGTGGTGTTCACCGCCGGCATCGGCGTGCTGCTGTTGCTGCGCCGCAACCGCCGCGAAGCCGGCGCGAAGCGGGGACGCTGACCGATGCGCCTCGACGTCGTCCTCAGGGTCGTCACCAAGCTGCTGCTGCCGTTCATGGTGATGTTCGGCTTCTACATCCACTTCCATGGCGACTACATTCCGGGCGGCGGCTTCCAGGGTGGCGTCGTCATCGCCGCTGCGGTGATCCTGTACGCCATCATGTTCGGCCTCGACCGCGCAACGCGGGTGCTGCCGGTCGTGGTGGTGGAGAAGATGGTCTCGCTCGGCGTGGTCATCTTTGCCGGCACCGGCGTTGCTACCATGCTGCTGGGCGGCAATTTCCTCGACTACGACATGCTGGCCGCCGATCCGGTCAAGGGTCAGCACATGGGCATCCTGATCATCGAACTCGGGGTGCTGATCAGCGTCACCGGCACGATGCTTGCGATCTTCTACGCCTTTGCGGGGCGCGGCCGATGAACATCGTGCTCGAGGAAGTCATCGCCCACTACAACCAGTGGGTCACCATCTTCCTGATGGTGGCCGGGCTGTATATCGTTGTCGCGCGCGGCAACATGATCAAGAAGCTCGTCGGCGTCTCGATCTTCCAGACCTCGGTCTACCTGCTCTACATCTCGCCCGGCAAGGTGCTCGGCGGCACGGTGCCGCATCTCGGCGAGGGCTACGAGGTCTTCTCCAACCCGCTGCCGCACGTCCTGATCCTGACCGCGATCGTCGTCGGCGTGGCGACACTGGCCCTCGGTCTCGGACTGGTCGTGCGCATCAACGAGGCGTTCGGCTCGATCGAGGAAGACGAGATCTTCAAGCGCGGAGGCACCGACGAATGACGGTCTGCATCGCGCCGGGGCCGCGCCGCGCCGCCGACCGGCCGGGATCCGCCAGATCCGGTAACCCTGCACCATGATCCGCGAACAGCTTCCGGCCCTGCAGGTGGTGCTGCCGCTCTGCGGCGCGGCGCTGTGCGCCTTCATCGACGAGCGGCGCACCGCGTGGCTGATCGCCACGCTGACCAGCTTCGCGATGCCGGTCATTGCCGTGCTGCTGCTGATCCAGGTCCTGCACGGCGGACCGGTCTCCTATGCCTTCGGCGGCTGGGAGCCGCCATTCGGCATCGAATACCGGGTGGACGTGGTCAACGCCTTCCTGCTGGTGCTCGTCTCGCTCATCGCCGCCGTGGTGATGCCCTATGCGCGCCAGAGCGTCGCGGCGGAAATCCCCGAGAACAAGCAGGCCTGGTTCTACTGCATGTATCTGCTGTGCCTGTGCGGCCTGCTCGGCATGGCGATCACCGCGGACGCGTTCAACGCCTTCGTGTTCATGGAGATCTCCTCGCTCTCCACCTACGTGCTGATTGCCATGGGATCCGACCGTCGCGCGCTGGTGGCATCCTATCAGTACCTGATCCTCGGCACGATCGGCGCGACCTTCTACGTGATCGGGGTCGGGCTGCTGTTCTCGATGACGGGCACGCTCAATTTCGGCGACCTGGCCGAGCGCATCGCCACGGTCGAGGCGACTCGGCCGATCCTTGCCGCGCTCGCGTTCATCACCGTCGGGCTCTGCCTCAAGCTGGCGCTGTTTCCGCTGCATGTCTGGTTGCCGAACGCCTATGCCCTGGCGCCGTCGGTCGCCACCGCCTTCATTGCTGCCAGCGCCACCAAGGTTGCGATCTACCTCCTGCTCAGGTTCTTCTTCTCGATCTATGGTGCGCATTTCGTCTTCGACACGCTGCCGGTGACGCCGATCCTGCTGGTGCTGTCGATAGCGGCGATGTTCGCGGCCTCGGCGGTCGCCATCTACCAGGACAACGTCAAGCGGATGCTCGCCTATTCCTCGGTGGCGCAGGTCGGCTACATCACGCTGGGCATCGCGCTGGCCAGCCAGACTGGGCTTACCGGCGGCATCGCCCATCTCTTCAACCACGCCCTCATGAAGGGGGCGCTGTTCCTCGCACTCGGCAGCATCGCCTACCGTGTCGGCAACTGCGGGATGTCGGAGATGGCCGGCATCGGCCGCCGCATGCCGGTCACCATGGCCGCCTTCGTCATCGGCGGCATGTCGCTGGTCGGCGTCCCCGGCACGGTCGGCTTCGTCTCCAAGTGGTATCTGGCGCTCGGGGCGATCGAGCAGGGCTGGTGGTGGCTCGCCTTCCTGATCGTGGCAAGCTCGCTGCTTGCCGTCGTCTACATCGGCAAGGTGGTTGAGGTCGCCTGGTTCCGCGAGCCCTCGGCCAAGGCCGCCAGGATCGGCGAGGCGCCGGTGACGATGATCGTCTGCACCTGGGTGCTGGCGGCGGCCTGTATCGTCTTCGGCATCGACGCCGAACTCACCGCCGGCGTCGCCGGCCGCGCCGCCGAAGCTCTACTGGCAGGTCTGCGATGACTCCGGAAGAGCTTGTCCTGCTCGCACTCGCCATCCCGTTCCTCGGGGCGCTGGCGATTCCGCTCGCCCACCGGGCGCCGAACGTGCGCGAGACCATCACGCTGGTCACCGCCGGCGCGCTGTTCACGACGGTGCTGCTGCTGTTGCGCGCCTTCCTCGATGGCGCCCGGCCGGCGACGGCAGGCGTCGAGGTGGTGCCGGGGCTCGCCATCGCCTTCGCGGTCGAGCCGCTCGGCATGGTCTTCGCGTGTGTCGCCTCGACGTTGTGGATCCTCAATTCGATCTATTCGATCGGCTACATGCGCGGCAACGACGAGCCGCGCCAGACCTCGTTCTACGTCTGCTTCGCCGTGGCGCTGGCGGCGACCATGGGCATCGCCTTCGCCGGCAATCTGTTCACGCTGTTCCTGTTCTACGAGATGCTGACGCTCTCGACCTATCCGCTGGTCGTCCACAAGGGCGACGAGAAGGCGAAGAAGGCCGGTCGCGTCTACCTTCTGCTGCTGGTCGGAACGTCGATGCTGCTGATGCTGCCGGGCATCGTCTGGACGGCGTGGGTCGCGGGAACGCTGGACTTCACGCCGGGCGGCATCCTGGCCGGAAAGGCCTCGCCGCTGCTGACCGGCATCCTGCTCGCGCTGTTTGCCTTCGGCATCGGCAAGGCGGCGCTGATGCCGATCCATTACTGGCTGCCCACCGCGATGGTGGCACCGACGCCCGTCAGCGCGCTCCTGCACGCGGTCGCGGTCGTCAAGGCCGGCGTGTTCTCGGTCACCAAGGTGGTCGTCTACATCTTCGGCGTCGATTTCCTTGCCGAGACCGGATCGAGCCAGTGGCTGATCTTCGTCGCCGCCTTCACGCTGGTGATGGCCTCGGTCGTCGCGATGTCGAAGGACAACCTGAAGGCCCGGCTCGCCTATTCGACGGTGAGCCAACTTGCCTATGTGGTGCTGGCCGCCGCCCTCGTGGTGCCGGCCGGGATCATGGCGGCGGGCACCCAGATCGCCATGCATGCGGTCGGCAAGATCACCCTGTTCTTCTGTGCCGGCGCGATCTACACCGCCGCCCACAAGACCGAGATCAGCGACATGGTTGGCATCGGCCGGAAGATGCCGGTTACCATGTTCGCGTTCCTGATCGGCTCGTTGTCGATCATCGGCCTGCCGCCGCTCGGGGGGGCCTGGACGAAGTGGTACCTGATGCTCGCCGCGATCGACTCCGAGCATCTGTTCGTTGCCGTCGTGCTGCTGGTCTCCTCGCTGCTCAATGTCGCCTATCTGCTGCCGATCGTCGCGCGCGGCTATTTTCTGCGGCCCAGCGACGCCAAGGGCGGCAAGGTGGCAATCGAGGAGGCACCGCTTGCCTGCCTCATCCCGCTGTGCGTCACCGCGGCGCTGTGCGTCGTGCTGTTCTTCGCGGTGGCGCCGCTGGAATCGATCCTCGGCGAACTGGTGGCCGCTGGCGGCGCCGGCATCGAGGCGCCGGCCGAAGTACCGCAAGCCGCGCCGCAGGCATCGGCAGGCGGCGAGCTTCCGGTCGAGGTGGAGGAGGCCGAATGAGCGCCGACCGGCAGGACAATGGCGGCCGCCCGGCCTGGCGGCTGGGCGACAGGGCGACGCTGAAGCGGCTGATCACCGCACTCACCGTCGCCTCGCTGGCGCTGCTGGCGACCGATCTGGTCGTGCCGCGCCACGGCAAGCTCGCCATGGAGAGCGTGTTCGGGTTCTATGCGGCGCTGGCGCTGATCGGCGTCGGCCTCGTCTGGGTCGGCGGCACGTTCGTGCAGGCGGTGCTGGACCGGCCGGAGGACTACTATGATCGCTGAGGTCTCGCCGGGGCTGGTGCTGATCCTCGGTGCGTTGGTCGTGCCGGTGCTGCGTGGCCATCTGCGCTCGGTCTGGATGCTGGCGCTGCCGGCAGTCGCGTTCCTGATGGTCGCAAGCCTCTCCGACGGCGCGTTCGGCCGCATCGAGCTGATGCGCATGACCTTCGTCACGCTCAAGGTCGATCCGCTCAGCCGCATCTTCGGCTACGTGTTCACGCTTGCCGCCTTTGCCGGCATGCTCTACGCGCTGCACGTCAAGGACACCGTTCAGCATGTCGCCGCCCTGATCTATGCGGGGGCCGCTCTCGCGGCGGTATTCGCCGGCGATCTCGTCACCTTGTTCGTGTTCTGGGAGCTGACCGCGCTGTCCTCGGTGTTCCTGGTGTGGGCGCGCCGCGACGAGGCGGCGATCCGCGCGGGGCTTCGCTATCTGGTCTTCCAGATCGGCTCGGGAGTCTTCCTCATCGCCGGCACCGCACTCATCTATCGCCAGACCGGTTCGATCGACTTCGGGCCGATCGGCCTCGGCAGCCTTGCCGGCGTGCTGATCTTCCTCGCCTTCGGCATCAAGTGCGCCTTCCCGCTGCTGCATGCCTGGCTGCAGGAATCCTATCCCGCCGCGACGCCGACCGGCATGGTGTTCCTGTCGGCCTTCACCACCAAGATGGCGGTCTACGCACTGATCCGCGGCTATGCCGGTACCGAGATCCTGGTCCCGATCGGCATCATCATGGTGCTGTTTCCGCTGGCCTATGCGGCGGTCGAGAACGACATCCGCGCCGTGCTGGTGCGCGTCCTCAACAGCCAGCTCGGCTTCATGGTGATCGGCATCGGGATCGGCTCGGATCTTGCGATCGCCGGCGTCGCGGCGCATGCGGCCGGCCATGTCGCCTACAACACGCTGCTGGTGATGGTCGCCGGCGCCGTGCTGACCATGACCGGCACCGCCCGCCTGACCGATCTCGGCGGGCTGGCACGGACGATGCCACAGACCGCGATCTACGCGGTGATCGGGACGCTTGCCATCGCCACGCCGCTGTTCTGCGGCTTCACCATGAAGTCGCTGATCATCTCGAGCGCCGAATATGGCGGCTATGGCTTCACCTGGGTCGTGCTGATCATCGGTTCGGTCGGCGCGTTCCTCTTGGCGGGTCTGAGGGCGCAGGGCATGGCCTTCTTCCGCGCCGCACCCACCGGCGCGGAATCGGCCGCGGCCGGCGAGCCGCCGGCCAACATGCGCCTGGCGATGGGGCTGGTGGTCGTCGCCTGTGCTGGCCTTGGCCTCGTGCCCTCCGCGGTCTATGAACTGCTGCCCGGCGCGCCCGTCTACGAGGTCTACACGCTCGATCACGTGCTGACCCAGTTGCAGCTGCTCGGCTTCACCGCGCTCGGCTTCGTCGTGCTCCTCTATTACGGCTTCTATCCGGCCGCGCGCCGCACGATCGCACTCGATGTCGATGCGATCTACCGTATCGCACTGCCGCGCCTGGTCCATGCCGTCTGGGCGGTTGCCAGGGCCGGACGCACCGCCGCGCTCGAGGCGGGACTACGCCGGCTCGGTGCCGTCGTCGACGGAATCTATCGCCACTACGGACCCGAAGGTGTGTTCGCGCGCGCCTGGCCGACCGGGGCGATGGCGCTCTGGGCGACGCTGCTGCTGGCCGCCTGGTTGCTCGTCTACTACTTGTAGACGCACGTCCGCCTCTATTTGCCGATCGGCCGGATGATCACACCGGTGTGCCGGCGTCTGTGGGCAAGACTTTCTGACGCCCAGTCTAGGCAGGCCCGGCAGGGCGGATTACACCAGCTCAAGTCCCGAAGAGCTTGAAACAACGGTATGGATAGAATATGTCTCGTTCCGCCCGGCGAAGCGCCAAGCGAATCGCTTGGAACCTGCGGTCCAGATCGGCGTCCCAGATCTTCGAAGGAGGACTTGGGCGCATGTCGGCCGCCATGCAACCGAGTACAAGCCGAGAGAGACGCCTAAGCCATGGATCAGGCTCGCGACAATTCTGCGCTCATTGAGCTCGCTGCCGACATCGTTTCGGCCTATGTCAGCAACAATACTGTTCCGACAGCCGATCTCGGCGCATTGATCAACGATGTGCACCAGGCATTGCTGCGCGCCACTACAGGCTCGGCCGAGCCGGTGAGGGAGGAGCTGAAACCGGCGGTCCCGGTGCGCAAGTCCGTTACGCCAGAATACATCGTCTGCCTGGAAGACGGCAAGAAGTTCAAGTCGCTCAAGCGGCATTTGCGCACCCACTACAACCTGTCGCCCGAGGAATACCGCGAGAAGTGGGGACTGCCGGCGGACTATCCGATGGTCGCGCCCAACTATGCTGCGGCGCGTTCGGCGCTGGCCAAGAAGATGGGGCTCGGACAGCGGCGCAAACGCGGCTGATCCGACGCCGGGTCGTCGTCTGCCATCCGGACCGCTGCATCCGGGTGGCGCGGCGCGACGGATCACCGCCCGTTGGCCGTCGGCCGCTCTTCGCCTGCATGGCGTGCAGCCGTAGCGTCGTCGAGTGCCATGAGGCGCGCCCGCTCGGCGGCGATCGCCTGCATCAGGGCTATGTGCCGGTTGAGGTCGTAGCTCCAGTGCCCTGCCCGTCCGCGCCGGCGTTCGCTGCGCAGCGCCCGCATCAGGCGCGCGAGAAGGATCCGGCCCACGGCGCGGTCGCCGCTGGCGATTTCCTGCGGTGTCGCCCGCGCCAACCTGGGCAGATGCCGCGCGCGGTCGTATAGCTCCGCGCCGGCGCGGACCACCCGTTCGCAATCCGCTCGCGCCGCCTGCCCGTGACGTTTCGTCGGGCCCGGTCTGGTCTTGCGATCCCGTGCCATCGCCGTCCTCGCCTCCATAGCCGGAGGAGACTACGGCCGGCATCGGCTGTGTGAAAAAATACCTACTGCCTGTGGTTGTATCCCGTTGATCGGCAACGGAAATTGCCGAGACTCGCGCGTCCTGTTTGCACAAACCGACGACATTGCGGTAGGAATAGGTACAAATTCCTAGAACCGACAGGAGAGGCGAGATGTCCGACACGGTTGCAGCCGAGCCTGCGCAACGCGGCGGGCCAGGCCGACGCCCGTGGCCCGGTCCGGGCGATCCCTATGTTCGCGTCACGACCGAGGTCGCCAGATGCTTTCGCGTCATGCCGCGGGCGCTGACCTCGCCGGAGCGGCGCGGTGCGCGCGAGACCCTGGCGCGCCACGTGGCGATGTATCTGCTCAATGTCGTGCACGCGCGCCCCTACCGCGAGATCGGCGAACGGTTCGGCCGCCACCGCACCAGCGTGCTGTATGCCTGCGCGCGCATCGAGGACCGCCGCGACGACCCGGCCTTCGACCGCAAGCTGCTGCGGCTGGAATGCAGCCTCGCGGACTCCGGGAGAGGCCAATGACCCGCGCCCCGCGCCGGCGCACCGAGGCGCGTCTGCTCGCCGGTCTCGAGGCGCTTGCCATGCCGGATGCCCGGCTGAGGCGGCGCGACGACGGCGGTGCGGATATTGTACGCGGCCACGCAGGGGACCGGCTGCGGTCCCTCTCGCCGCAGGACGTCGACCGGCTGCTCGCCGACGGTCTGCTCGAAGGCGGCCCGGACGGATGGCGGCTTGCCGAGACCGGACGTGCCCGCCTTCGGCGGGCGTCACGCCTCGACGATCCCTGGCGTGCCCAGCATCTCGACATGATCGATACCGTGCTCGAGGACGGCGCGGGCCGCCGCGTTGTTACCACCGTCGCCAACGAGAGTCCGCTCGCCTGGCTGCGCCGCCGGCGCGGTGCGGACGGCGCGCCGCTGGTCAGCGAAACCCGCTACCTCGCCGGCGAGCGCCTGCGCGCCGATTTCGAGCGGGCCGGGCTGATGGCGCGGGTGACCGCCGACTGGAGCCGCCCGGCCGGCCGGCAGCGGCGCGGCGCCACCAACCTGGCTGCCGATGTCGTCGATTCCGCCATTGCCGCGCGCCAGCGGGTCAATGCCGTCTTCCGCGCACTCGGGCCGGAGCTCGCCGCCCTGCTGATCGATGTCTGCTGCCTGCTGATCGGACTGGAGGACGCAGAGCGCCGTCGCGGCTGGCCGCGCCGTTCGGCCAAGGTCGTGCTCGGCATCGGCCTCGACCGGCTTGCCGCCCACTATGGCCTGTCCGAATCCGCCACCGGGCCGGAGCGCGTGCCGACGCGGCACTGGGGCGCGGCCGATTACCGGCCGCAGGCCGATCCGCAGGCCGATCCGGCTGCGGCGGAGCCGGGCTGATCGTGCCGCCGGCGCTCAGCCGACCGGCTGGGCGCTTGCCAGCCGGGCGTCGCGACGGATCCGCTCGACCATCGCGTTCAACCCGTTCGAGCGCTGCGGCGTGAGGTGCTCGCGCAGCCCCAGCCGCTCGAACACGGCCCCCGGTTCGATGGCAAGGATCTCGCTCGCCCGGCGTCCGGAATAGAGCGACAGGAGGATGGCGATCAGCCCACGCACGATATGCGCGTCGCTGTCGCCGAGGAAGGTCAGTCGCGGATCCGCCGTGCCGTCGCTCCGGGTCGACAGCCAGACCTGGCTGGCGCAGCCCTCGACCTTGTTGGCTGAGGTGCGGTCGGCATCCGGCAGCGGCGCCAGCGAGCGGCCGAGTTCGATGACGTAACGGTAGCGGTCCTCCCAGTCGTCGAGCAGGGCGAAATCCTCGACGATGTCGTCGATGGCGGGTACGGACGGGGGGAGGGGCGCGGTCATGGCCCCGATATAGCGCGCCCCGGCCGGACTGCCAAACCGGAGGAGGAGCTGGCCGGCGCCGGCTGCGGGCGGTCAGCCGGGCTCAGCTCTCGCCGCCCGGGCCGCGCCACGGCACGTGACGATCCTCCAGGCTCAGCGTGTCGACCGCATGGCGGACATCCTGTCGCCCGCTGCCGTCTTCGGAAGCTTCGGCCAGGTATTCGTACACCATCAGCGCGCCGGCCTGCGCCTTCTGGCCGAGCACCCGGACCACCGCCGAACCGGTGCGGCAGGTGTCGGGATTGCGGTCGCAGAAGCCGGCGAGATCGGAAACCGTATGGCGGGCCGCCTCGAAGGCGTCGACCGGCGAGATCTCCGGTCCGGCGGCCTCGCCGCTGCTGCCGTCATGTCCACTGACCGGAATCAGCAGGATGACGAGCGTGAGCCAGAACGCGGTGCGGATGAGAAACATGGCTGCCCTTGATCCGAGTGCCAGGATTCGATGCCAACACCGGCAATCTACCTGCGAACATTTGCAGCCATGTTGTCGCATTCCTGAAAATTCGAACGAAAAGCCAAATATTGGTGTCGCTCGGCGAAACATTTACATGATGTATATGGGGCCTGTAGGACTGCACCGGATTCGTTCAAGTCTTGTTAACCTTGTTGTCATCCGCGAAATAGCCGCGCGGCTGCGGCGCGGATTTAGCTTTCCCTTAATCGGCCTCTGCGACGATCCGATGGACATCGCGTTGAGTCAGTCCCGCCAGCGGCGGTCGGGGTGTAGAGTGCACATCCAGTTTTCCCTGTCTCCCTTTGCCGGGGTCGTCGCCTCCTTGGTGCATCCGTCGGTGCGCCCGGACCCGGCGGGATGCAGCTATCATGCCGCCTTCATTGCCACGCGTCTGGCCGGCGGCGGACTCGCGGTGCTGGCGCTGCCGGTCTATCTCGCCCTGTGGGGAGCGCCGAGCCTGATTGCCGCCCTGTGCTTCGCGCTGCTGGTCTCTCCGCTCCCCATCGCCCTCTTCGTCTCGCGCACCGGCCGGCTCGGCATCGGCCATCTGTTGTCGGCGGGCAGCCTGTCGAGCCTGGTCGGGATCGTCGCCTCAGCCACCGGCGGTGTCCAGTCGGCGCTTCTGGCCTGGCTGGTTGTGGTCCCTGTCGAGGCGGCGCTGTCCGGATCGGTCAGCATCGTCGTCGCCGCTGCCGCGATCGCGGCGACGACGGTGCTGGCGATTGTCGGCGCCGATCTTGCCGGGCTGGTTGCCCCGGCGCCCGCCGGTATCGCCGACTGGCTGTGGCCGCTGGTCGGCGCACTGCCTGCGGCGCTCTTTGCCGGCATGCTCGCCGCCCAGGCCGCGATCACTGCCCGCCGCGCCGCCGAGAGTGCCAGCGCCGCCGGCCGCCGCTTCGCCACGCTTGCAGAGGCGTTCGGCGACCCGGTGCTCGCCCTGCGCCGCAATGGCAACGTCGTCTGGGCGCCGGCCGCGGCGGGTGCCTTCGCCGGCTGCGACAGCGACCAGCTTGCCGGCGACGGACTGTTCGCGCGCATCCTCGTCACCGATCGTCCGGCCTATCTCCGGGCACTCGATCGTGCCGCGGAGACCGGTGCCGGCGTTGCCGAGATCCGTCTGAGACGCGGGCCGGGCGAGGCGTCCGATGCGACGGTATGGACGGAAGTGCGGGCGCGCCGCCTGCCGGCCGAGGAAACCAGTCTCGCCGAGGCCGGCGCCGAACTCGTCGCCATGCTCACCGACATCGGATCGCGCAAGGCCCAGGAGGCAGAAGTCCACCGCCTGCTCGAACAGGCAGAGCGCTCCAGCATCGCCAAGGGGCGGTTCCTCGCCAATATGAGCCATGAGCTGCGCACGCCGCTCAACGCCATCATCGGGTTCTCGGAAATGCTCGCCGACGAGACGGTCAGCCGGCTCGAGCCCGACCAGCAGCGCGAATATGCCGGGCTGATCCGCGACAGCGGCCGCCATCTTCTCGACGTGGTCAACGATATCCTCGACATGTCGAAGATCGAGACCGGCAAGTTCGAGATCTTCCCGGAGCTGTTCGACATCGTCGGGCTGGTCAGGAAATGCGCGCAGATGATGGAGATCCAGGCCAGGCGGGCAGGGTTGCGGCTGGAGGTGGATCTGCCGGACAATTTCCCCGAGCTGAATGCGGACCGGCGCGCCTGCAAGCAGATCCTGCTCAACCTGCTGTCCAACGCGGTCAAGTTCTCGCGGCCTGGCGGCCGGGTGGTGGTCGGCCTCTACCGCGAACCGCAGAGCGTCGTGCTGTATGTGGCGGACGAGGGTATCGGCATCCCGCGCGCCGATCTGCCGCGCCTCGGCGATCCGTTCGTGCAGCTTCACACCTCCTATGACCGGCGCTACGAAGGCACCGGACTGGGCCTGTCGGTGGTGAAGGGCCTCGCCGCCCTGCACGGCGGCAGCGTCTCCATCGACAGCGAGATCGGGCGTGGCACCCGCGTCACGGTGCGGATCCCGGCCCGTCGCGAGGGCGACATCCGGCCCGCGCGGCAATTCGCCGACGCCGGCGAGCCGATGCGACGCAGCGCCTGACGGGTGAGACATGAACGGCCGGCGGGGAATGAGCGGGTAGACCGGGAATGTTGGGGCGACTGGCGCGAGTGATGATCCGCAGGCCGCTCGGCACCCTGGCGGTGCTGACGGTGGCCGGTGCCTGGGGCGCGATATCGGTCAACGCACTGCTTCTGCAGGAGGGTCCGCACCCTGCGCCGCTGCTCGGCCGCGACCAGCGGCAGGCGCTCACCGTCCTGCCGCAGCCGAGCCCGGCCCACCGCGTCGCCGCCGTCGATCCGGTCGATCATGCCGCCGAGCTCGATCGCCGCGCCGCTGCCGAGCGGGCGGCGCTCATCGTCGACATCCAGTCGGCGCTGGCAAGGCGCAACTTCTATCATGGTGCGCTCGACGGCGTGTTCGGGCCGCGCACCGAGGCGGCGATCCGCGACTACGAGCTCGCGGCGGGTCTCGCGCCGACCGGCCAGCCGAGTGCCGAACTGCTCGCCCATGTCCGGTTGTCAACGCTGACCGCACCGCCGGTACCGCCGCCCCATCCGCTGCGCCAGACCGCCGTCGCGGCGCCGGAGATGGAGGCACCGCCGCCGACCGATGCCGCCGCGCCACCGCCCCGGCAGGCCGCCGGCGCCGCCGCGGAAGCGGCGCCCGCGCCGATCCCGGTGCGGACCGTGACGATCGCCGGGGCCGGCGATCCGGTTGCAGAGTTGCTGGCGCAGAATCCGCTGCCGCCCGCCCCGCTCGTCGACGGTCGCATCCAATCGGTGCAGCGCGTGCTCGCCGAGCTCGGTTATGCGCCGGGTTCGATCGACGGCCAGCTCAGTTCCGCCACCCGCCGGGCAATCGAGGACTTCCAGATCGACCGCGGCCTGCCGGTCACCGGCGAGATCAGTCCGCGCTTCCTCGACGAACTGTCGGCGGTCAGCGGCGTGCGGCTGTAGCGGTGGTTGGCGCGGATCGGCCATGCGCCTGAAATCGGGAATCTGGGTCGCCGCCTTCGTGCGGCGCTGCTCCGTCGAGGGAATTCCGGTGGCCGTGGTGCGCCGCGGTGCGGAGGAGGCGGGCGCGATCTTCGTCCTGGTCAACCGGCTCGACGGCACCGTGGATGTCTATGGACCGGCGCCGCAGACCGCCTTCGACGCGGCGGCACCGGCCGAGCGGCTGTGGATGCGTGCCCATGGCGAGGGGCCCGTCCCGGAGGCGGACGCCGCCGCCTTCATCGCCCGTCAGCATCGCTTCGACCCGGACATCTGGGTGGTCGAGATCGAGGAGCGCTCCGGCCGCCACTTGCTCGAGCCGCTGGTCGGCTGAGCGGCCGCCAGCGTGCCGGGACCGAGGCCGGCGTCGCCGCCTCGGAGCGTCTCAGGATCGGGATCGACGCATGGCGTCGGCGATGACGTCCTCGAGCCGGCGCGGCGGCTGCGCGGGGCGTACGGCGCGCGCCGCGGGCCGGGCGATCGCCGGCTCGTGGCGCACCGTCCGGCGCACCTCCTGTCCGGCGCCGCTCCACAGGGTGACCATCGTGGTTGCGACCTCGCGCTCCAGCCAGTCGGCAAGCTCGACCAGGCGCCGCAGCCCGTCGAGGGATGTTCCGGCCTCCGTCACGGTCAGCAGCACGATGCCGGTGATCCTGTCGGTCGGCAGGTCCGCCGCCCGCGCGGCCACCGCCAGCGGCTCGCCGCCCGGATCGTCGACAATGCGCCGGGCGATCTCGCGCGGCAGGTCGAGGGCATCGCCGAGCCGCGCGGCGAGTTCCAGCCGCTCGCCGGCCGCCGCCAGTGCGAACAGGCTGCTTGCAAGCGTCTCGGCGGCCGGGTCGCGCCGGGTCGGCGGCGTCGGCGCGAGGCGTGCTGCGCCGCCGTTCCGATCGCGCAGGCGGCTGCGCATCTGGTCGATGATGGCGCGCCGGGTCGCGGTGTCGGCCGGCCAGAACAGCGCGGCCAGCGCCGCCTCCGACAGCTGCGCCCGCTCGACGAGGCGCTGCGCGGCGGTGCGGCCGAGGCCCGGTGTCAGCGCCAACCGTTCGGCCCGCGCGGCATCGAGCCGGCCCGGCGCCATCGCCAGCGCAGCCGCGATGCCGGGATCGCCGCGGGCGATCAGCGCATCGATCAACTCGCCATCGAGGTCGGCGCGGCCGGCGACGGCGCGGGCCTTCTCGTCGCAGTCGCCGGTCGCCGCCGCATCGAGATCCTCGCGCGACAGCACCGGGCTCTGCCGCAGCATCGGGCCCGCCACCTCCGGCAGGTCCCGGGCCAGCAGACGCGCGACCTCCGGCGGCACCAGATCGCAATGGGCGAGGCGGCGGGACACCTCGCGGCGGGTGGCCAGTTCGACCCGCGGCAGCAGTGCCAGCATCAGCGCGCTGAAGTGCTCGGGCAGGTCGCGGTTGCCGATCCGCGCAGAATCGAGCAGCAGCTCGGCCAGCGTCGTCACCGCCGTCGCCCGGACGTCGCCGCTCACCGGTGCGCGGCGCTCGGCCAGGCTGTTCAGCGCCTGCTGGAACCGCGATTCGAATTCCCCGACCATGCTTGCCGTTCCCGCTGCACTGTCCGATCCCGCATCCGTCAGCGACGATACGGCCGGACCGTTAGCGGATTGTTAACCTCAACGAAGTCCTAATGACAGGCGTCCGGCCGACCGGCGTCGGCTTGCCGCGCCCCGGCCTCACGCTCTCGAGGAGATGGGCGATGGCTGCCCTGCTGCAGTTTCCTCTGGACCCGGCGCGGCGGGGCCGCCCTGCCGGCACATCGACCGGGTCCGGCCTCGGACGCACCGCGACCGTGGTCATCTTTCCCGGCATCCGCATCGAGCGGGGAGGGGACCGCGGCACGATCCGTGCGGCACGGCCCGACGGCGCGGCGACGGGCCCCGGCGAGCAGCACTGATCTCGCAGGGTCGTACGGGACCGAGCCAGCCCCCATCCATGCGGGAGACCTGCGTGCCTGAGCCGACCTGTGCGGTTGCTGCTTCCGGGCTGGCCGCGGCCGCCATCCCCGCCCTGCGCGCCGGCGTGATCGCCGGGCTGCTGGCGCTCGCCGGTTGCGCCGCTCAGCAGGGCGACTTCGACCGGCCGGTGAAGAACTACGTCAACGACACGATGCTGCCGGCCATCGGCGACCGCTTGGCGAAGGCGCGCGGCGAGCCGGTGTCGGGCTTCATGCTGACCGATGACGAGCAGGAGCTTCGCCGGCGCGCCTATCGGATGATCATGCCGATCCATCGCGGCGCCTTCTTCGCCCGCAACGAGACCGAATGGGTGCGCACCCGCATCTGGCCCGATTCTCGGTGGCAACCGGACCCGCACCTCTATCTCGACATGCTGCGCGATGATGGCTTCGTGTCGAGCGAGGCGCGCTGGAATGCCGTCGTCACGGCCATCATCACCGACATTCCGCTGGTGCCGCCGTTCGGTCAGGTCTGGCAGCGGGTGTGCCTCGCGGATCTGAGCCGGATGTCCGCGCTGCCGCAGACCGCGCTGCTGACGCCGGCCGAGACGAAGGACGCCGAGGCGCGCGTGTTCGAGAACAGGCGGGTGGCGGTCTGGGGGCTGTCGGCGATGCGCTGGCGTGTCGAATCCTATGCCTACGCGATCCAGCGCAGCCGGCTGGAAATCCCCTCGGCGAAGGACGTCAATGCCGACCTCGCCCTGAACCGCCTGCGCGCGACGGTCGATGACCTGGAGCGGCTGCTGTCGAGCCCCAACTGCGGCACCGCCCCGGTGCCAGCGGTGCTCGGCCCGGCCGACCGGCCGGTCTACAAGGGCTAGCGATGTCCGCAACGCCGGGGCCGCGCCGGTGCTGCGCGCCGTCGGGGCGCCGATCGTATCGCCCGATGATGGCGCGACCCCGCGCGGCCGCAGATGCGACAGGTCAGCACAAGGCTGGCCGCGATCACGGCGTCAGCCCGTCCCCGGCCAATCGACGATCCGGTCCTCCAGATCCTCCTCCGCCACTTCGTCCTCACCCAGCACCCGCCCGCGCACCGAGATGCCGGCCATATGCACGGTTGCGGGATCGCCGGAGACGAGCGGATGCCACCAGTCAAGGTCGCGGCCTTCGGCCACCAGTCGGTAGGCGCAGGTCGGCGGCAGCCAGGCGAGGCCACCGATATTGTCCGGGGCGAGCGGCACGCAGCCCGGCACGCGGGCGGCCCGGTTGGCATAGTCGGTGCAGCGGCATGTCGCAGCGTCAAGCAGCCGGCAGGCGACGTCGGTGTACCAGATCTCGGCCGTATCCTCGTCCTCGAGCTTGATCAGGCAGCAACGCGCGCAGCCGTCGCACAGCGATTCCCATTGGGCCGGCGTCATCGCCGACAGCGGGGTGTTGCGCCAGAACGGTTCCGCGCTGCCGTCTGGCTGCGGCGGCGGCTCCGCGCGCTCAACTCTGCCCGTGCTGCTCATCGTCACGCCTCTTGCACTTGGCGGGGAAAACGGTCAACAAGAATGCTCGGGGCGAGCCTGTGACGCGACGGACGGACGGAGACTATCGAAGTGCGTGACCCGTTCGGCAACAGCCCGCGCAGCCGGTTCTGGACGAGGCTGCGCCGCAAGCTGCTCCAGATCGACTCCTACATCGACGACTTCTTCTATGCGGTGCTGGACGGCACCAAGCGCGGCTTCGAGGCCTATTCCGCGCGCCTGGAGCGATTCAACGTCAAGGGCTGGCGGCGCGGCCTGGTCGAACTCGGCTCGGATGGCATGACGCTGGGGGCGGGTGGCGCGGTGCTGATGCTGGCGCTGGCCATCCCCGCCTTCGACGAGACCCACGACGACTGGATGTCCACCCAGCAGTATTCGGTGGTGTTCCTCGACCGTTACGGCAACGAGATCGGCAAGCGCGGCATCCTGCACAACGACACCGTGCCGCTCGACGAGATTCCAGACCATCTGATCAAGGCCACGCTGGCCACCGAGGACCGCCGCTTCTACCAGCATTTCGGCATCGACATCAGCGGCACCTTTCGCGCCCTGATCGAGAACATGCGGGCGAAGAACGTCGTGCAGGGCGGCTCGTCGATCACCCAGCAGCTTGCCAAGAACCTGTTCCTGTCGAACGAGCGCACCATCGAGCGCAAGATCAAGGAAGCCTTCCTGGCGCTGTGGCTCGAGACGCATCTGACCAAGAACGAGATCCTGAAGCTCTATCTCGACCGCGCCTATCTCGGCGGCGGCACCTTCGGCGTCGATGCGGCGGCCGAGTTCTACTTCGGCAAGTCGGTGCGTGACATCAACCTGGCGGAAGCCGCAATGATCGCCGGCCTGTTCAAGGCACCGAGCAATTTCGCCCCGCACATCGACCTGCCGGCGGCGCGCGGCCGCGCCAACATCGTCCTGCAGAACATGGTCGAGGCCGGCTTCATGACGGAAGGGCAGGTGTATGCGGCGCGCCGCAATCCGGCCGAGCCGGTGGACCGCAGCGGCACCAACGCGCCCGACTATTTCCTCGACTGGGCCTTTGACGAGGTCAAGCGCATCGTCGGCGGCCGCGCCTACGTGCTGACCGTGAAGACCACCATCGACCCGACCTTGCAGAAGGTCGGCGAGGAAGCGGTGGTCTCCAACCTGCGCCAGTACGGCCAGCAGTATGGGGCCAGCCAGATGGCCATGGCGATGGCGGATCTCGACGGCGCGGTGCGCGTCATGGTCGGCGGGCGTGACTATGGCGAGAGCCAGTTCAACCGCGCCACCTCGGCGCTGCGCCAGCCGGGCTCGTCGTTCAAGCCCTATGTCTACATGGCGGCACTGATGAACGGCTACACCGAGCGCTCGATCGTCGCCGATGCGCCGATCACCATCGCCGGCTGGTCGCCGCAGAACTACGGCCGCAGCTACCGCGGCAACGTCACGCTGACCACCGCGCTGCAGTATTCGATCAATACGGTGGCGGTGCGCGTCGCCCATGCGATCGGTCGCGAGAAGGTGGTCGAGACGGCGGCTGCGATGGGCGTCCGCACGCCGATCGTCAACTCCAAGTCGATGCCGCTCGGCGCTTCCGAAGTGACAGTGCTCGATCAGCTTGCCGGCTTCGGCACGATGGCCTCCGGCGGCCGCCGGATGACACCCTACGGCATTCTCGAGATCCGCGACGGCGCCGGCAATGTCATCTATCGCCACGACCGCGACGGCCCGCCCCGGCCGCAGGTGGTTCCGGCCGCGCAGGTCGAGGCGCTGAACCGCATGCTGTTCGAGGCGGCCAACAACGGTACCGGCCGCCGTGCGCTGATTCCCGGTGTTCCTGTCGCCGGCAAGACCGGCACGACCAACGCCTATCGGGATGCCTGGTTCTGCGGCTTTACCGGCAACTACGTCGCAGCGGTGTGGGCCGGCAACGACAACTTCCGACCGACCAAGCGGATGACCGGCGGCAGCCTGCCGGCGATGACCTGGAACAGCCTGATGTCGATCGCCCATCAGGGCGTCGAGATCAAGCCGATCCCCGGCCTGGGCGCGACCGGCCCGGCGCTGGTCGCCTCCGGCCCAGATGGCAAGGGCTCCCCCGGGCTCGCCGCCCCGCTCAGCCTGTCGCGCCAGTCGACCAGCCTGCTGTTCGCCATCGAGCGGCTGATGCGCGAGGCGCCGCGCCTCACTCCTGTCGACCCCGGCCCGACCGCCGAAGCCCCCGCCCCCACGCCGGCCAGCGCAAGCAGGATCGCCGACGAGCCGGGCCGGGTGGTGGACATCACCATCCGAGGGAACTGAGGGGCATCGCGCCGGTCGCGACGCCCGCCCGTCCACGCTACCGGACGCACCCGACGCGCGCATCGTGCCGGAGGCTGCCCGCGACCGGGACGCCCCCTGCGACCTTGCGGCCTGCCGCCGTCGCTTGCCCGGGACAGCGCCGCGCACCCCGCTCGATCCGTCCGCCGATTGCGCCCGCTGCGACGCGCTCGGCCATCGGCTGCGCGATCCGATCATCGAACATCCCGATCGGGCGATCGAGAGGATGGGTGCCGGGGCCGGGGATGGCTCGGCACCGCCAGCGTCGGCTGCCGCCTCGATCGCGATACGGCGATCTGGGACCTCCACGGCCTTGTGGTCGTGGCCGACTGGAGCCGCGACGTCCGCGAGCCGCCCGGCCAGCTGTTCGCCGCCGCGCCATTCGGCACGTCGGGGCGCCGTGGACGTTCCGGAAGCTGCTCGAGGTCGATCGCCGCCTCACCTCGCTCGGGCGGGGGCGGACGGCGGGATCTGCGTACTCGCCATCGAGACCTTCGGTCCCTATGGCGAGGCCGGCGAGACGTGCCGGCCGGTGCGGCGAACGGCAGAGTGAGCCGGCTCGGCGGAGGCCGGCGGCGCATCGGCGGCGGCGGCCGGCCGGCCACCATCGGCGCCGGCGCACCACAGATCGGTGAGCAGGTCGGCGACCGCCTCGTCGTCGTCCCGCAGATGCTGAAGCTCGGGATCGCCGCGCAGATGCAGCTCGGTCAGGAAGGCGTCGATCATCCCGCCGAGCGCTGAGGCCACCGGCAGGAACGTTTCCGCGGGCAGCACCGGCCCGTCGCCGGCCCGCCGGCGGGCGATCGCCGCGGCCATGCGCAGGTTCCAGGCGCGATTGAGCTCCCGCCACGCCAGGCCGGATGCGGTGCCGTCGCCTGCCAGCCCGATCAGGCAGCGCATCAGCGCCGCATTGGCCCGGAACAGCCGTGCATAGGCGAGGGTCGCGGCATGGACGCGAACGCGCGATCCCGGCTCGCCGGCGCGGGCGGCGGCGAGTGTGTCGCGAACATGGGCAGCGAAGGCGGCGATCAGCGCCTCGAGCGCGCTGTCCATGTCGGTGAAGTAGCGGTAGAACGTGCCGTGCGCCAGCCCGGCCCGCGCGGTGACCGAGGCGACCCTGAGTCCGGACGGGCCGGCCCGCTCGGCAAGCTCCGCGGCCAGCGCCGCCATCAGCCGCAGCCGCGTGCGATCGGTCTTCTTCGTGGCGTCCGCTGCCGCGCGCTCGAGCACGGCGGCGAAGCCGGTCTCTGCCGACGGTGCGGCCGGATCGGCGTGGGCAGCGGCGGTGGATCGAACCATGTCGGAACTCCCTGTGCGACCGAGCTGCAGGCCGCACGTCCGAGGCCTGCCGGCAATGGTCACGCACACCGTTCGCCGACCGGTCCCGCGCCAGCCATCGCCTGCCGACCGGCTGCGCCGAACCGGTCGAAGGGCACGACCGGGCGCGGTCCGCCGGGCAGATCGCCGGCTGTCGATTGCAGCGCGTTGACTCGCTCGGCTCGCTCATCAATAATGACAATGATATCATAATCAGTTCTGGGATAGAGCCAATGGCCTCGTGGTGTCGAAACCTTTGCCGGCCGTCCGGTTCGCCGAGGCTTGCCCATGCGCTGCGCCTGGCCGGTTTGCCCTGCCGCGCCCGCAGGGCCGATCCGGGTGGTTCCGCAGACGCGGCGGCGCCATCTGCAGGACCCGCGCGCCATGCTGGTTGACCGCGCCGATTTCGCCGACCTTGCTGATCTTTCGGCGCATCGCCAGCGCCTGTGGGAGCGCCAGCGCGAATATGTCGCCGCCCGCTCGGCCCTGCATCGACGCGTCTGGGGGCGCCGGCCGCCGCCGCGCCTGCTCGAGGGCCTGGCCGACATTCCGCTTGTTGACAAGGAGATGCTGCGGGCGAGCCAGCGCGACCATCCACCCTTCGGCGACTACCTCGCCGCCGATCCCGACCGGGTGATCCGCATCCACCGCACCTCCGGCACGACCGGCACGGCGATGAACCTTGCCCTGTCCGCCCGCGACGCGCACGAGACGGCAATGGTCGGCGCCCGCGCCCAGGCCGCCGGCGGCCTCGGCCCCGGCCACCGCGTCGTCCACTGTCTCAACTACCGGCTGTGGATGGGCGGCTTCACCGATCACGCCACGCTGGAGGCGACCGGCGCCGCCGTCGTGCCGTTCGGCGTCGGCGACACCGAGCTTCTGGTGCGCACGATCCGCGAACTCGGCATCACCGCGATCTCCTGCACGCCCTCCTATCCGGCGGTGCTCGAGCGGGTGATCGCCGAGCGGTTTCCCGGCCTGAAGCCCCGCGACCTCGGGCTCAGGCTCGGCCTGTTCGGCGGCGAGGCCGGGCTGGACGATCCGGCATTCCGCCGCCGGCTCGAGGACATCTGGGGCTTCGCCGTCCGCAACGCCAACTACGGCGTCTCCGACGTGTTCTGCAACTTCGCCGGCCAGAGCGAGGTCTCGGACGATCTCCACTTCATGGCGCTCGACGTGCTGCATCCCGAGCTGATCGACCCGGCCACGGCAGCCCCGCTGCCCTGGGCCGAAGGCAGCCGGGGCGAACTGGTGCTGACCCATGTCAGCCGCGAATGCCAGCCGCTGGTGCGCTTCCGCACCGGCGATATCGTCGTGCTGACCGGCACCGGCCGCGCCGCCTGCGGGCGTAGTGCGCCGCGCTTCCGGGTCGTCGGGCGCGCCGACGACATGGTGGTCGTGCGCGGCCTCAATGTCTTTCCGACGCAGATCGCCGCCCTTCTCAATCTGGTTCCGGAACTGTCGGGCGAATATCGCATCGTGCTGGAGGGGCCGGGACCCTACGACGTGCTGCCGATCGAGGCGGAGACGGCGGCCGGCACCGAGCCGGACGCAGGTCTTGCCAGTCAGGTGGAGGCCGGCATCAAGCGCGAGATCGGCGTCACCGCGCGGCTTGAGCTCCTGCCCTTCGGCAGCCTGCCGCGCACCGAGGGCAAGACCCGCCGCGTGATCAGGAAGGACAGGCCATGACCGGGACCGTTCTCACCGCCGATCTCGGCGAGGGCGTCAGGCAGATCTCGCTCAACCGGCCCCATCGGCTCAACGCCATCGTGCCGGAGCTGCTCGACGATCTGGTCGCAGCGCTGCGCGCCGCCGATGCCGACGCGGCCGTGCGCGCCATCGTGCTCACCGGCGAGGGCAGGGCGTTCTGCTCGGGCGACGATCTGAAGGACTTCGCGCAGCAGGTCGGCGACGTTGCGACCACCACCGCCTATATCGAGCGCATCCAGGACGTCACCCGGGCGATCGTGCTGGGCGATACGCCGGTTGTCGGTGCGATCCATGGCTGGGCAGTCGGCGGCGGTCTCGAATGGGTCATCAACTGCGACTTCGCCATCGCGGCCGAAGGCACCCGCTTCTTCTTCCCGGAAGTCTCCTGGGGCCTGTTCGTCACCGGCGGCGTGACGGAGATCCTGCCGCGTCTCGTCGGCCTGCAGCGCGCCCGCGAGCTGATCCTGTTCGGCGAGAGGTTCGACGCCGGGCAGGCGCGCGACTGGGGCCTGATCCGCGAGGTCGTCCCGGCAGATGACCTTCGCGCCCGCGCCGCCGCGCTGGCAGCCCGCATCGCCGCCCTGCCGCCCGGCCCGGTCAGCGATCTGAAGCGCATCCTCGCCCGCCGTCATGGCGCCGGCCTCGACGCCGCGCTCGCCGCCGAGACGGAGGCGACCGTGCGCGGCTTCCTCGATCCGCAGACCGCCCGGCGCATCGCCACCTTCGACTGATCGGGAGCGGCCGTCCCCGGCCCGCGGTCGTTCGCCGTCAATCCGCCGGCACGAGATGGACCCGCACCGGTGCGGCGCGGCCACGCACGGCAAGGGTTTCGCTGCCCCAGCTCTGCGGCACGGCGACCCCCGACTGCTCGACGAGCTCCGCGGCCAGCGCAGCCCCGGCGCCGCGCTGCTTGGCGAGGCCTTCGAGCCGCGAGGCGAGATTCACCGCATCGCCGACCACCGTGAATTCGCGCCGTTCGCCGCTGCCGACGATGCCGACGAACACCGGTCCGAGTGCCGCCCCGGCCACTGCCCGGAACGTCGGCACGGCCGGATCGTCCGCCTGCCAGGCGGCCATCATCGCCGGCAGGTCTGCGACCGTGGCCAGCGCCTGCCGCGCGCCGCGGCGCAGCTGGTCGTCCGCCGCCCCGGCATAGCCGAAGATCGCCAGCACGCCGTCGCCGATGAACTTGTCGACAAAGCCGCCCTTCGCCCGCACCAGCGCGGCGATGCGCTCGCGGAAGCCGGCGAGCCAGCGCGCCACCTCACCGGGCGCCACCCCCTCGCTGGCCGCGGTGAAACCGATCAGATCGATGAACACGATGGCGAGCGTCTGCTGGCCGGCGGGGGCACCGGCGCCGTCGGCGCGGGCCAGCGCCCGCGACACCTCGTCCGGCAGGAACCGCTTCAGCTCCGCCTCGCGCCGGGCGGTGCCGAGGCCGCGCACCAGGATGTCGCGCTTGCTGCGCACCGAGATGGCGAGGACCGCCGCCGCGACCGCCAGCATCAGGACCCGCATCACGTCGGGCGGCCATGACAGCAGGCCGGTCAGCCTGTCGTTCTGCGACGCGACCGGATCCCGGTCTGCGCCGCCGAAGGCCATCAGCCCGAGCACCACGAGCAGCAGCAGCGCGCCGGCGAACACGACCGGGCCGGAGCGGAAGCGCACCGACTGGATGGCGATGATGATCGGCATCAGCCAGGTTGCCGGTTCGGCATATACCCACGGGCCGGGATGGCCGGCGAGCTGGAGCCCCTGCTGGAGGGCGAAGCCGATCAGCAGGGCATCGCAGGCGACGAACAGATAGGCGACCCAGGGACGGTAGACCGAGGATCTCGACACCAGCCATGACAGGCCGGCGAGCGCCAGGAAGCCGACCACGGTCGCCAGACCGAGCGCGAGCCGGGGCAACAGATAGCCCGCCTCGGCCTCCGGCACGATCGCCGCGGCGGCCAGCAGGCCGCCGCCGAGAATCAGCGCCCCTGCGGCGCGGGCGAGCGCGGCGATCCGCTCGGCGTCGCGCTCGGCAGCCTCGACGCTCATCGGAAGGGCGGGCGGATCGCCGGAAACGTCGTCCTGGATGGATATGGCCGGCTCCCGATCGGGTGACGGCAATCATCTAGCGCGCGAATCGGTCCGAAACAAACCGCGGCGGCCCGGACGGGATCGCGCCCGCGCGCGGTGATCGCGGGCGGCCAGCGCGGTCTGTCGAGGGCAGGTCGTCAGCGGCGGCCGCCGGCGGCGCGCTTCTTCGCCTTCGGGGCGAGGCCCTCGCGCTGGGCGAGCTTGCGGGCCGCCTTGCGGGCGCGGCGGATCGCCTCGCCCTTCTCGCGGGCGCGGCGCTCGGACGGCTTCTCGTACGCCTTGCGGCGCTTCATCTCGCGGAACAGTCCCTCGCGCTGCAGCTTGCGCTTGAGGACCTTCAGGGCCTGATCGACATTGTTGTCGCGGACGAGGACTTGCAGGGGAACTCTCCTTCGTGGTCGGACCGGGGCCGGGTATGTTCGGGCGGCCAGCGACGCGCAAACGGTGTCGCTGCCGCGTTGCGCGGCACCCGAGGCGTCGGCAGCATGGCGATTGAGGCCTCTGATGTAGGCCGTTTGCCGCGCGAGGGCAAGTCCGCAGCGGCATTTCGGGTGGCACGGCGCCGATCCGGGCTCGCCACAGCCGCATGGCTCTGCACCCCGTTACCGGCTATAACGGCGCGCCAGAACCGCGCCGGAGACGGCACTTGCGTCCCGCCCACGCCGCCACAACGATCGTCGGGTCCGATTTTCGAGCAGGCTTCTCCGCCAAGATGTCGCCCATCAGGATCCTCGTCGTCATTGCGACCGCGGCCGTTCTCGGCATCGGCTCGGCCTGGCTCGCGGTGGTCGGCGGATTCGGGTTCGAGGCGATCCGCTCCGGCCCATGGACCGCCTGGCCGACGGCGGGTTCGCCCGATGCCGACCCCTATGTGCGGGCGCGGATCGCCCGATCCGGCGAGATTCCGATGCCGGCGGGCGAGGGGATCGTGTTCGTCGCCCGCGAGGACAGCGACGGCGAGGCGCTGACGGCGGACTGCGACTACCATGTGCGCGGCCAGACGCCCGCGGCGCAATGGTGGACGCTGACCGTCTACCGCGACGACGACCTGACCCTCATGGCCAATCCGGCCCAGCGCTATGGCTTCGTTTCGACGGGCATCCTGCGCGCCGGCGATGGCCGCTTCGACATCACGCTCAGCTCCCGCGCCCGGCCGGGCAACTGGCTGCCGGTCGATCCCCATGCGGGGCGCCTCAGGCTGGTGTTCCGATTCTACGACACGCCGATCGCCACCGGCGGCAGCGTTGCCGACATCGCCATGCCGGCGATCGTCAAGGGGGCGTGCCGGTGAAGCGCCTCCCGATCGGCCAGATCGCCTTCCTGGCGGCGGTGACGCTGGTGCTGGCGGCGATCCTGCACATCCTCACCATCCTCGCCATTCCGCATTTCGCCACGCGCGACGCCTGGTCGCGGATCACCGAGATTGCCGATCCGGCCGGCATCACCCTGCTGCCGCGGCCTCTGCCCGGTGACGAGCCGCTGCCCGGCCTCGATCCGTCGATGGTCTATGGCGTCTGTCGCTACGACCTGACCGAGGGGCCGCTGGCGATCGTTGCGCCGATGCCGGACCATTACTGGTCGGTTGCCTTCCACACGCGCGACGGCGCCATCTTCTATGCCGTCAACGACGAGGCGGCGGTGGCGCGGCGCTTCGACATCGAACTGCGCGACGCCCGGCAGATGCGCCAGTACCGCGTCGAGCATCCGGAAGCCGACGAGACGGTGCTGACCATCGAGGCGCCGTCGCAGACCGGCTTCGCGCTGTTCCGCGCCCTCGTCGCCGCGCCCAGCCTGCGCGCCGAGGTCGAGGCCGCCGTCGCCGCGATCGGCTGCACCACCCTGCTGCCCACCCAGCCCGCCCCGGTGCCCGAGGGGCCGCCGCTGCCACTGCCCAACCCGCTGCGCTGACTTGCCGTCCACGCGCCGGAAGAGCCATGCGTCAAACGCATTGCTGCGCTGCAAAAGGAAATCTGGCAACGGCTTGCGAACAGGCCCAAATAGCTGTCATCAAAAAGCTCTACAGGGATGTTGCGTCGCAGCATCAAGGACGTTTCAGATGACCAGCAAGACCACCCATTCCGCCGTCGACATCCGCAAGGTCGAGATGGAGGCTGCCCGCCTGCGGGCCGAGGCCATCGCCGATGCCATCGTTGCGGTCGGGCGGCTCGTCGCGCGGGCCTGGGCCGCCGTGTCAGCCCGCATCGCCGCCGCCCGTGAAGCGGCCCGCGTCAGACGCGAGCTCGGCGCGCTCAGCGATCGCGAGCTGGCCGATATCGGTATCATGCGTGCCGACATTCCGGCGATCGCCGCCGGTATCTATCAGCGGCAGCCTGCCGATACCCTGGCCGAGGAGGCCCGCACGCCGAAGCAGGCCGTGATCGAGGCGCCGACGCCCGCGTTCCGGAAGGCCGCCTGAGGCCCGACAGGGCCCGCAGGGGTCGGAACGCAATATCCGGGACTGTATCGAGGCTCCGGGCGCTGAGGCGTCCGGAGCCTTTTGCTGCCGCAACGGGGCCGGGCGGCACACGCAACCCGTCCGGTAAGCGGGGGTTAATCCCGATATGGCAGGCTCGAAGGATCGCAGCCTGTGGATCGGGACGTACGGGCGGCCCGTCCGACCCGCGTAGGGAGACGCAGATGGCGCTCTTGCTGCTTGCTGTCACGCTTGTCGTGGCAATCGGCCTCGGCTCCGGCCTGCTCGCGCTGTTCGGCGATCCGGCCGAGGACGCGGTCCGCCGCTGAGCGTTCCGCCCGGTCGCCCGATCAGAGCACGCCGCCTTTCCGCATCGTCCGCCTGCCGCATTCCCGAGCCTCATCGAGGGCGGCCTTCCCGTCAGCCCGATCACGCGCCCCCTCTGCCCGTTCCGCGTCATCGCGGAGGCCGAGACCGATCCGGGATCGGCAGGGCAGCACAGCAGATCGCTCCGCCTCCGGATCCGCGCGCGATGGTCGTGACGACGGGCTCGATCCCGGGCTGACGGTGCCCGCCTGCGGCCGCGATGCGGCGAGGGACACGGACAGCAGCCGGCCCCCGGTGCCGCGCTGCGGGCGGGAGGCGGCGCCATGTGTCGGCGCGGACGGAATGGTCGTCAGGCCCCCGCCGCCGTCAGCACCTCCGCGGCGAGCGCGGCCATCTCGTCGGCGCCGGCGCTGCGGCCGGCTTCCAGCACGCTGGCCCCGGCTTCCATCGAGGCGGCAAAGGCGACGCGGCTGGCGATCTCGGTGGCGGCGACGGGGCCGAGCGCGGCGATCGCCTCGCGCATGCGCGCCGTCAATGTCGTGCGCGGCTGGGCGCGGTTGATGACCATCAGCGCGGGAACGCCGGCCTTGGCGGCGCTGTCCAGCGTCGCCTGCGTCGCCCACAGATCGACCGGGCTCGGCTGCACCGGGACGACGACCAGGCTCGCCGTCTCGATCGCCGGGCGGCACTCGAGGTCGGATTTCGGCGGCGTGTCGATCACAACCACGTCGTGATCGCGGGCGAGGCCGCGCGCCTCGCGCCGGGCGCCCCAGCCGGAGGCGGTGCGGAACGCGATGCCCGCCGCGTCCTCGCCAAGCCGCCGTTCGCGCGCCTCGAACCATTGCCCGAGCGAACCTTGCGGATCGCAGTCGAGCAGCGCCACCGACAGGCCGCGCAGCGCCGCCGCGACCGCCAGATGCGCGGCCAGTGTCGTCTTGCCGGAACCGCCCTTCTGCTGGGCGATCGTCAATATGCGGCCGGTCATGGCGTCGGCGCCCCCGCAAAGCCCCCGGGGTCCAGAGCGGGGGCCTTTGCTCACAGGGTTGCACCGCCGGTGGTGCAGCGCAACAGGATTCGGCGTGCCGGCCGGCCTCTTGGCGCCCGGCAAGGCGACCGCAGATCCCGCCGCCGAGATGGCCGACAGCGCCGACCGGACGTCGGGCTGGCAGTGCGGTCTGGATGACGGGCCACGCCGCGGGTAACATGGCGCCCTGCGCCGGGCGCGGGCACTGTCCGCATCGACGCGATCATCAGCCGATCGTTCCGCAATGGCCTCTTCACCGTCGTCGCCATCCATCACGTCTGACCCTGTGCAGCCGAGCATGGCGGCCGATACCGGCGCGGCGGCGGCGCGGCGACCGCGCGTGACCATCACCTATTGCCGCCAGTGCAACTGGATGCTGCGGGCCGCCTGGCTCGCCCAGGAGCTGTTGTCGAGCTTTCCGGAGGACCTCGCCGCCGTCACGCTGGTGCCCGGCACCGGCGGCGTCTTCGTGATCGAGTGCGACGGCACGCGGCTCTGGGATCGCGTTGCCGATGGCGGCTTCCCGGAGGCGAAGCTGCTGAAGCGCCGGCTCAGGGACCAGATCGCACCCGGACGCGACCTCGGCCATTCCGACCGCTGAGGCACGACCGCGCAGCCGTTTCCGCGCGGCTCGTCGAGCCTGTCCTGGATGTAGGAAAAAAGTCGTTGACAGCGTGACGCTGCTTCGGTAGGGTTCCGTCAGGCTCGACAAGTGCGCCCGGCATCGCCGCTGCGCATCGGCGTCCACCGACGGATCGGCTTTCCAGAATCCGGAAGCATCCCGGGTCTCATCGGCATCGTCGCGAATATCGGCAGCGAGGTCGCGTCCCGGCCGCGGCACGGCCGGCAGATCCTGAGCCGTCCCCATCCAGCGGAGCAGAGCATGACCGCGGGCCGCGCACTCACCCCGGCGGAGCTCGCCAGGCTCCGCGAACTCTACGAGACCTGTCCGTGGATGACGGTCGCCGACATCGCCGCGCTGGCGCAGGTGGTGCCGGGTTCGGTCACCCGCCGGGCCCGGCGGCATGGCTGGCGCCGCGCCGCGCCGTTGCAGGACATGTTCCCTGCGGCGAGGGCGGACGTCGCTCCGCCCGCAGCGGGCGCCGCGGCCCACCTTGGCAGGGCGGCCGGCTGCACTGCCACGCAGGAGGCCGATGACGGCGGACCCGGCCAGGCGCCCGATCGGCGGGCGCTGATCGCCGCGCTGTGGCGGGCGGTGCGCATGCATGTGGCCGACCTGTCGGCGAAGGCCGGCGCTGGCGAGGCCGATGCGGGCCGCGCCGCGCAGACGCTGATGACGATTGCCCGGACGGTCGAGAAACTGATCGAGATGGAGCGCGCCGATGCCGCCGCCCGGACCGGAGCCCCTTGCGACGACGGCACGGCGGCCGCCGGCCCTGGCGGTGCCGACGCCGGCCGCGCGGCGCTTGCTGCACGTCTTGAAGCGCTGCTGCGCGAGCGGCTCGCCCGCGACGACCTTGCCGACGCTGCCTGCGACGATCTGCCCTGCGTCGGTTGATCTGCGGCAGACGATTGACCGCCTCACAACGAACGAGATCGTCCGTCTCATCGACGATTTCGCGCTGTGGGCGCGGCCGGCGCAGCTTCCGCCGCCCGACGGCTGGACGGTATGGCTGCTGCTCGGCGGCCGCGGTGCGGGCAAGACGCGAGCCGGCGCCGAATGGGTGCGCGGCCTGGCGCTCGGACTTGCCCCGTGGTCCGACCGCCCGCTCAGCCCGATCGCGCTGGTCGCCGAGACGTTGCAGGATGCCCGCGAGGTGATGGTCGAGGGAGTATCCGGGCTGCTCGCCGCAGGCGCGGCCGGAGCGCCCGGCGGGCGCCCTGCCTGGAGCCCGGCGCGGCGGCGTCTGGAATGGCCGAACGGCGCGGTGGCGCAGGCCTTCTCCGCGGAGGATCCGGACTCCCTGCGCGGGCCGCAATTCGCTGCCGCCTGGGCCGACGAGTTGGCCAAGTGGCGCCATGCCGAGGCTGCCTGGGACATGCTGCAGTTCGCCCTGAGGCTCGGCGACAGGCCGCGCCAGCTCATCACCACGACACCGAGGTCGATCCCCCTTCTCAGGCGGCTCGTCGCCGATCCGGCGGTCGCCGTCACCCGCATGGCAACCGCCGAGAACGCCGCCAATCTCGCGCCCGCCTTCCTCGATGCGGTGGTCGGGCGCTATCGCGGTACCCGGCTCGGGCGGCAGGAGCTCGAGGCGGAGCTGATCGCCGATCGCGCCGACGCCCTGTTCCGCCGCGAGACGATCGAGGCAAGCCGGGTCAACGCCGCCCCTGCGCTCGCGCGGATCGTCGTTGCCGTCGATCCGCCGGCGGGAACCACGGGCGCCGCCTGCGGCATCGTCGCGGCCGGGATCGGCGAGGGTCCGCGCGACGCGGCGCTGCTCTATGTGCTCGCCGACGCCACCATCGAAGCCGCGCAGCCCGCCGCCTGGGCCGCCCGCGCGGTCGGCCTCTTCCATGCGCTCGCCGCGGATCGGCTCGTCGCCGAGGCCAACCAGGGCGGCGAGATGGTCGCCGCGGTCATCGGCCAGGTCGATCCGGCCGTTCCGGTCAGGCTGGTCCACGCCCGGCGCGGCAAGCGGCTCAGGGCCGAACCGGTCGCCGCCCTCTACGAACAGGGGCGGGTTCGCCATGTCGGCGCGCTGCCCCGCCTCGAGGACGAGATGTGCGACTTCGGGCTGGACGGGCTCTCCGACGGTCGCAGCCCCGATCGCCTCGACGCGCTGGTCTGGGCACTCTCGGAGCTGGCGCTTTCGCCGGCTCGCGAGCCGCGGATCAGGCGGCTGTGAGCGCGAGCGTTCCTCGCTGTGCCGCCGGCGCCGCGACGGCCGGTCGCGGACATGGCCTTGCCTCGATGAACCGATGGAGATCTGCCCGTGCCGAGCATTCCGAGCTTCACCGCCCTGCTGACCCGCTTCCTTGGCCGCACGCCCGCCCCTGCGGCGCGCCCGAGCCAGACCAAGGCGTCGGCTGCCGGCCGGCTGATCGCCCTGCATGCCCACGGGCGGCCGGTGTGGAGCCCGCGCGACTATGCGGCGCTGGCGCGCGAGGGCTACGAGCGCAACCCCGTCGCCCACCGGGCGGTGCGCCTGGTGGCGGAGGCGGCGGCGGGCATCCCGTGGATCGCCATGCAGGGCGGTCGCGAGGTCGACTGGCATCCGGTCCTCGATCTTCTCGCCCGGCCGAACCCACGCCAGTCCGGCCCGGAGCTGATGGAGGCGGTCTGCGCCTACCTGCTGATCGCCGGCAACGCCTATCTGGAGGCGGCGATGATCGACGGCGCGGTGCGCGAGATCCATGCGCTGCGGCCCGACCGGATGAAGGTGGTGCCCGGCCCCGACGGCTGGCCCGAGGCCTTCGAGTACACGGTCGCCGGCCGCACCGTCAGCTTCGACCAGACCGGCCGCCAGCCGCCGATCCTGCATATTGCGCTGTTCCACCCGACCGACGACCACTACGGCTTCGGCCCGCTCGCCGCCGCCGGCGCCGCGCTCGACCTCGCCAACGCCTCGGCGGCCTGGAACAAGGCGCTGATCGACAATGCCGCGAGGCCATCCGGCGCGCTGGTCTACGAGGGCGAGGGGACGATGGCGCTCGACCAGTTCGAGCGGCTGAAGCGCGAGCTTCAGGAGAATTTTCAGGGAGCGGCCAATGCCGGTCGGCCGCTGCTACTCGAGGGCGGGCTGACCTGGCAGGCGATGGGCATCAGCCCGAAGGAGATGGATTTCCTCGAGGCGCGCAACCAGGCCGCCCGCGACATCGCGCTGGCGCTGGGTGTCCCGCCGATGCTGCTCGGCATCCCCGGCGACAACACCTATTCCAACTACCAGGAGGCGAACCGGGCGCTGTACCGTGAGACGGTGCTGCCGCTGCTGCGCCGCATCATGGCGGCGATCGCCCAGTGGCTTGCGCCATCCTTCGGCGAGGATATCCGCTTCGAGCCCGATCTCGACGCGATCGAGGCGCTGTCGGCCGACCGTGCCGCCCTGTGGGCCCGGGTGAGCGCGGCCGACTTCCTCACCGACGACGAGAAACGGCTGGCGGTCGGCTACGGGGTCCGGCAGGGTTAGGTTCGGACTGCCCCGTTCCGCCCGATCCCCGGTCCGATCCCCGGCCCGAATACCGGCTGACCCGCCGCGACGGAGACTGCCATGTCCGACACCTTCGCGACCGTGGTCGACAGCGTCATCGCCCGCGGCGATCTCGCCCATCTGGCGCTGTTCCTGTGGGCCGGCGCGGCGACAGGGCTGGCCTGGCTCACGCTGCGCGAACTTGCCCGCTCCAACCGCCGGTTCGAGGAGTTCGTTGCCACTATCGCCCGGATCGACCGGATCTTGCGGGGGAAATAGATGTCCGCGACGCCGACCGGATCGCTGTTCGGCCGGCCGCCAGGCGCTCGGTGCGCGGGAACGAAGTGCCGGTCACGGCGTTGAAACGCCGCGGCGTTGTACCGGCAGGTCCGCCAGGTCGAACCCATAGGTCGAGCCGGCGGCGGTGGACCAGTGCCTGCGGCCGCGCCGAAGCAGGGGAGACGAGCCATGGATTTCTCGCGATTGCTCTGTACCGGGTTCCTTGTCATCGGCCTTGTCGGCGCGACCGTGCCCGCCGGCGCCCAGAGCGGCGGCCGCAGCGTGGTACCGGCCGCCACCGAGGCCGGCACACCCGATCGCGGTCGCGAGGCGGCGAACCGCACGCCCGAGGCGGCAACCGGCCAGTGCGCCACCCAGCGCATCACGATCAGAACCAACCCGGAAGGCGACCAGGTCTCGACCGCGTCGACGGTGTTCGTCAACGTGCCGCGCTCCGGGCTGACCTTCACCCAGGGCGGTACGGCGCCATCCTGTGTGATGGTGCGCTTCTCCGCCGTCACCTTTGCGCCGGACAAGCGCGTGCTCGACGTGCGCGTGCTTGTCGACGGGCGCGTCGCGCAGCCCGGACCGGTGCTGTTCTCCGGCGATGATGACGAGGATTTCGACGGCCGCTGGGCACGGGCCCATTCCTTCGACTTCCTCGTGCCCAACGTCGCCCCCGGACAGCACAATGTCAGGGTCCAGGCACGCAGCTTCACCGGCGGGCCGGTCTACCTCAACACCCGCTCGACGGTCGTGCATCACCGCTGACGCGCGTCCCGGAGGAGCCTAACCGGGTCTCCGTCACCATGTGCGACGAAGCAGGGCATTGGAGCGGAGCATCGGGTCCGTGAGGCGATGACCCGCTCCGGCCTTCGGCCGGCATCTTACCCGAACCCCCGATCGCCGGCCCGCCGCCGGACCCCGGAGCCCCCCGGGTCCGGCGGCTGCATCTTGTCCCGCACCGCCGCCCGGCTGCGGCCGTGCGACCCAGGTCAAGGGAGATCCCCGCATGTCCGACCCGCTTCCTCCGCCGGCCGCTGCGTCGACGGTACCCTCGCAGCTGGCCGATCGCCACCGCCACACCGCCGTCTTTGCTGCCTTCGCCGAAACGCTGGCGGCAATGCTCGTCCGTTCGCAGCGCCGCCGGCGCCATCGGAGGTCGCGATGACGCGCCCGCCTGCGCCTCGCCGTCCGGTGCCGTGCCGCCGCACTGCCCGTCGCGACCCTCCTCGATGCGAACGCAAGTTCGCGCCGGCCCGGTTCGACGACCTTTCGGCCGACGGCGTCTTCTGCGGCTGTGCCTCGATCTTCGGCGCCGCCGATCTCGGCGGCGATCTGGTCGAGCCCGGCGCCTTTGCTGGAAGCCTTGCCCGGCGCGGCGCCGCCGGCGTCAAGCTCCTGTTCCAGCACGATCCGGCCGAGCCGATCGGCGTCTGGGACGAGATCGTCGAGGACGCCCGCGGCCTGCGCGTGCGCGGCCGGCTGATGCCGGAGGTGGCGCGCGCCCGCGAGGTGCTGGCGCTGATGCGGGCAGGGGCGCTCGACGGTCTGTCGATCGGCTTCCGCCCGGTCAAGGCGCGCACCGATCCCAGGACCGGCATTCGCCGGCTGATCGAGGTCGATCTGTGGGAGATCTCGATCGTCACCTTCCCGATGCTGCCCGAGGCCCGCATCGGCGAGGTCAAGCGCCTCGAACAGGCCGCCCTCGCCGCCATCCGCCGCGCCACCGCGCTGGTTCGGGCGGGGTAGGCGCCGGACGTACTCACTGCCCGCACTGCCTTGTAACACTTCCACTCATCGGTGCGATCCTCGGCTAAGGTGAAGCACCGGTTGCTGGGAGAGGGTCGCCGCAGCGTGGTCGGGGGTTGTTCCC
>NZ_SMAK01000017.1 GCF_004346195.1 Tepidamorphus gemmatus
CGCCGCATCGGTGTCGACCTCGGTTCGGAAAAGCCGACACCCCATGAATCATACAGGAGTCGCCCTGGGAATCCCCCTTCTCAAACACGCTCTTATGAAATTCATCCGATAACGCCATCATAGATTGTATGATACGGGAGGTACTACCTGTAAAGGCGTGTTGCGGCCAGCGGCAGACGGCCCCGCGGTCCCTGGCTCATCGCCTTCAGGATCGCCGGCCGCAGGGCCGGTGCCGTGGCGAACAGTCGCCTGAAGACGATGTCGGCTGCCGTGAGGTCGCCTGCATCGCGTTGCGCCTCCGCCAGCGCCAGTGAGATCGCCGCGTCGCCGGGGCGAAGGCGGGCCGCAGTGGCGAGCCGCTCCATCGCGCTTTCCGGATCGCCCAGCCGGTTGTACAGGCGGCCTGCGTTCAGGAGCGCGTCCGCATCGTTCGGATCGAGGCGGAGACAGGCTTCGAAGCCTTCCAGCGCCTCGGCCTCGGCGCCCCGGTCCATCAGTGCGGCCGCATGCTCGAAGCGGGCGTTGGCATGGTCGGGATGGGCGGCCAGGAGGGCCGCCAGCCGCGCCTCCGCTGCAGCCGCCAGGCCCAGCCGTTTCTCGACGAGGGCAAGATTGTAGGCGAGTGCGGCATCGTCGGGCCGCGCCGCGAGCAGCGCCGTCAGCGCCCGCCGCGCCTCCTGCCAGTCCGACGCAGCGATTGCCGTGCGCGCCGATTGAGCCAGCCGCCGCAGCTCGTCGGGGTGCTCGCCTGTCCGCTGACCGTCCATCAGTTCTTGTGCGCCATCCAGCCCACACCCGCCGCGCGCAGGCCCAGGCAGATCGCCAGCGCCCTGATCCGCGCGCGGTGGCCGCCGTCGAACCGAGCGGCCGAAACGTTTCCTGGTGCCGACGGAGACTCGGGCACGCCGACGGATCATCCCCGCTCTACCTTGGCCTCGCCCAGGCGGTGCCGATCGCCTGACCCTGCAGACAGTGGGTGCCGGCCACGGCGGTGAGATCGACCGCATCCTTCTCGAACAGGACGATGACGTCCGAGCCGCCGAACTGGAAGAAGCCCAGGTCCCCGCCCTTGTAGACGGCGTCGGCCGGCGAATCGAGGAAGTGCCCCCCACTCCGCCACCACGCCCCGCGACCAGCTCTCGAAGTCGCGGCTGGTCGCCACCAGCCGGACGATCCCGTTGACATGGGCTTCGAACGCGCCGACGGTCGCATTATCGTCGATCCGCGCTTCGGCGATGGCCCGTTCGAGCGCTGTCCACAGATCGGGCTTCGCCTGCAACAGCGCGCGCAGGGCCTTGATCGAGTTCGACTCGCCGTAGCCGCCGGCCTGCGCCGCGGTACCCGCAACGATCATCAGCAGGAGCGCGGCCTGGGCGGCGCGGAACAGCGTCATGGCAATGTCCTCCGGAGCCGCCAAGGTCGGTGCCGGTCGTCGCTTCCCCGCAGGGAAGCGGACGTGGCGCCTCGGCTTCACCGGGCACGGTATCGTGCATGGCCGGGAAGGGGCAACGGTGTGACGCCGTCCTGTGCTCGGCCTCGCCCGGGCCGCTCGCGGGCTATGGCAGCGCCTCCTGCCCGGGAGTATATGTACCGGCCTCGGGCCGCGACGGGCGGCGGTTGTCGCCGGTGGTGGCGGCAGGGGTTTCCCAGCGTGGACTTCATACGACCGATCCTGCATGTCGCCGGCCTGCTGATCGCCGGCCTCGGCGTTGCGATGCTGATACCGGCGGCGGTGGATGCGGCTTGGGGCGCGCGGGATTGGGAGGCATTCGTCGCCTCGGCGCTGTTCACCTGGCTGGTCGGCTCGCTCACGGTCATCGCCACCCGGCGGCCCGAACCGGTGCGCCTGTCGGTACGTCAGGCCTTCCTGATGACCTCGTTCGTCTGGATCGCCATGTCCGCCTTTTCGGCGCTACCGCTGCTCGGGCTCGGGCTCGACTACGACGACGCCTTCTTCGAGGCGGTGTCGGGTTTCACCACCACCGGCTCGACCGTTCTGACCGGACTCGACGAGCTGCCGCCCGGCATCTTGCTGTGGCGGGCGCTGATGCAATGGATCGGCGGCGTCGGCATCGTCGTGATGGCGATCATCATCCTGCCGTTTCTCCGGGTCGGCGGCATGCAGCTGTTCCATACCGAAAGTTCGGACCAGTCCGAGAAGATCGTCCCGCGCCCCGCCCAGCTGGTCGGCTACATCGTCGCGGTCTATGTCGCTCTGACACTCGCGGCGGCGGTGAGCTTTGCGCTTGCCGGTATGTCGCCATTCGACGCCATGTGCCATGCGATGACAACGCTGTCGACCGGTGGCTTCGCCAATTACGACGCGTCTTTCGGAGCATTCGGCCCCACGGCCCAATGGTTCTGTGTCCTGTTCATGCTCGCCGGCGCGCTGCCGTTCGTGGTCTACATCAAGGCGATCAAGGGCGAGCCGCTCGCCATCTGGAGCGATCCGCAGGTGCGCGTGCTGGTCGCATTCCTGGCGGTGCTCAGCCTGGCGACGGGGATCTGGCTGTCGCGCACCGCGGGCCTCGGCGTCGAGGAGGGTATCCGGCTTGCGACCTTCAACATCGTTTCGGTGGTGACGACGACCGGCTTTGCGTCGGCCGACTATACCCGATGGGGGCCGCCCGCCGAGGGGCTGTTCCTGATCCTGACCTTCGTCGGCGGCTGCGCGGGCTCGACCTCGGGCGGGATCAAGATCTACCGGTTTCAGATCCTGCATCGGGTGGTCGCCGCCCATCTCCGCCGCCTGGCCCGTCCGAGCCGCGTGGTGAGGCTGCAGTATGGAGGACGCCGCCTGCCCGACGATGTGCCGGCCTCGGTCCTTGCCTTTCTCGCGGTCTATATCGGCAGCGTCGCGATGTTCACGCTCGTGCTCGCCATGATGGGGCTCGACATCGTTACCGCGCTGTCGGCGGTGGCCCAGGCGATCGGCAATGTCGGTCCGGGCCTTGGTCCCATCGTCGGTCCGGCCGGCACGTTCGCGCCCTTGCCGGACGCGGCGAAATGGATTCTCGCCGCGGCGATGCTGCTCGGCCGGCTCGAGCTGTTCACGCTGCTCGTTCTGCTCGACCCGGACTTCTGGCGGAGCTAGACGGCATGCGCCGGCAGGGGGGAGATGATTTCGTGGGAGATCCCGACACCGGTCAACTGCAGATGGAGGTCGGACGACGGCGGACGGGGCCGCGGCAGCCGACGTCGGCTTGTGGTCGAGCCTCGGCGCTCTGGTGCGCATCTCGTCCGGGGCGCCCGTCGCATCGGGGGAATCCTCGGGCGATTTCTGCAGGGAAATGATCGAATCCCCGCCGGCGCCGTCTTCGTGCGATACCCCGCCCGGGAGCCAGGAATGCCGCCGCGATCCGAGGCTTGCGCCGCGCGAAGGCGGCATGGTAAGCGGCGGAGCGCCGTGCCGTTCAGACCCTTGGGACCCTCATCAGGACAATGGGACGCGAAGATCCGGTGCACGCCCAGCCGCCGTCTCGGCGCATATGCGTGCTCGTCGTCGGAATGCATCGGTCCGGCACCAGTGCATTGACCCGGGTGCTCAACCTGGTCGGCTGCGATCTCGCCGAGAGGCTCGTCAAGCCATCGCCGAACGACAATGAGCTCGGCTTCTGGGAATCCCGGGCGCTCGTCGATCTGAACGAGGAGATCCTTGCCTCCGCGGGGTCGATGTGGGACGACGCGGCCGCGCTCAACCCGGCGTGGTTCCAATCCCCGAAATGCGTCGAGTTCAAGCGCCGGGCGGCCGAGCTTTTGGCGCGCGAATATGCAAGCTCGTCGCTGTTCGCCCTGAAGGATCCGCGCCTGTGTCGCCTCGCCCGGTTCTGGGGCGACGTGCTGGACGAGGCCAGGATCGAGGCGAAGGTGATTCTGCCGATACGCAATCCGCTCGAAGTGGCGGCGTCGCTCCACAAGCGAAACCATCTTCCGGTGGAAGTGGGCGAACTGGTCTGGCTCCGCCATGTCCTGGAAGGCGAGTTTGGCACCCGCGGCCGGCCGCGCTTCTTTTCGAGCTATGATCGGCTGCTCAGCGATGCGCCCGGACTGATCGACGCGGCGGCCGATGCGCTCGGCCTGGTGTGGCCGCGTCGGACAGACCGCAGCCTCGCGGAGGTCCAGGCATTCCTGTCCCCGCGCCATCGCCATCACGACGCGACGTCGACGGGCGCGCTGGGGACTGCGCTAGTGCCGGCATGGGTTAGGGAGACCTATCGCATCCTGGACGAATGGACGAGAACCGGGGAACGCGCGGCGGACCATCCGATCCTGGACGATGTGCGCGCCGAATTCGATCGCGCCATGGCCGGTCTCGCCCGTGTCGTCGATGGCAGCCGGCAGTCAGCACACCAGGTCCATGCGCTGGCGAAGAAGGCGTCGACAGCGGAGCAGGAGATCGCCGAACTCCGCAGCCGGCTGTCCGAAAGCGAGGCGGTGCGGACGAAGCTGACGGCGGAGGCGGAGACATCCGCCAGCGAGAACGCCGCGCTCGTCAGTCGGCTGTCCGAAAGCGAGGCGGCGCGCAGCCGTCTCGAACGCGAGGCCGAGACGCGCGCCCGCCAGGCGGAGCTGCAAGGTCGCAGCTACGCCGAGAGGATCGCGAAGCTCGAGGAACAGGTTCGGCAGCTGCACGAGGCGCAGGGACGGCTGCGGCGCGAGGCGCAGCAGCAGGTCCGGGAGAAGACCGACGAGATCGTCGTCCTGACCAGGCTGCTGCAGCAGGCAGAAACCACTGCCGCCCGAGGCCTTGAGGCGGCGCGCAGAGACGCCCGGAGAGCCGAGGCCCGGTCGCGATGGGCAATGGACGTCCTGACCCTCGTCCTCGACAGCGGTCTGACGAGGTTTGCCCGGTGGGGGCGACTGTTGCCGGGCCCCTGGGGCCGCAAGCGCCTATCGGCACGGCTGCGGGCAAGCGACCTGTTCGATGCCGATGCCTATCTCGCGGAAAATCCGGATGTCGCGAGAGCGGGCGTCGATCCGCTGCGACACTATGTCCGGCATGGCATCGCGGAAGGGCGGAAGGGGCCCTGTCGGACGATGCCGTCGATCCGGTTGGCGAGAAGGAGCACGGAACGTGACGGAACCGACTGCCGAACTCGTGACGATCATCCGGCAATCCGCCCTCTTCGACGAGGCATGGTATCTCGCCCGCTATCCCGACGTTGGGCGGCTCGGCATGGACCCCGCCGCGCACTATCTCTGGCTTGGCGCCCGTCTCGGGCGGGATCCTTCGCCGCGATTCGATACTTCGGCCTATCTCGACGCCTATCCGGACGTCGCCGCCGCCGGCGTCAATCCGCTCGTGCACTTCGAACTGCACGGGCGCTCCGAGGGGCGGTCTGAAGGACTCGCGAAGGCTGCGCCGGATCGGTTCGATCCGCTCTGAAGCAGGATCGTTTCGGGCTGAATCGTGAATTCCCAGGTGCAGTGAGCTGTGATTCAGCATGGATGCTGGAGCAGGAGGCCCGCATTCATGGGAAGACCTCTCTCTGATGGGGCTCGGGAGCGGGTGGTTGCAGGCGTTGCCGCCCGGGGGTGAAGCGCCCGGTTCTGGTCGCGCGGGGACCAGCCGGACCACGCGGCGATGGAAGCGGCAGGCATCCAGTTGCGGCCGGCACAGAAGAACGGGTGGTCAACGAAGTCCACCACTTGCCGGCGCATGTTCCTGCCGCGCTCTGCTGGCACCTGCCGGATAGCGGATCGGGCGCCGCAAAAATCTTATTGATTTTCAGAGGATTCTGCTGGTGCCCATGGCGTGGATTGAACACGCGACCTCTCCCTTACCAAGGGAGTGCTCTACCACTGAGCTACATGGGCGCCGGAAAGCGGAGTGGAAACTGCCATAGCGCCGGGGCGAGCGCAAGCGCGTAAACCGCATGGCCGCAGGCATGGCCGGCCGGTTGTCCGACCGTGCCCGCCGCCGGGCGTCACAGGCGTGACAGGTGCCGCGATGGCGTGCGTCCCGTCGGCCACTTCTGTTTCCACCCTGCGGTCGGCTAGACTTGGAATGGACGGGAGGCAACGCGATGACCGGACGGGACGACGGAGCACGGGATGGAGCGGGCGATGGTGCCGACGAGCCCGATCGGGGCAGCGCGCGGGCGGCACGTTCCCGGCGGCTTTCGGATGCGCTCCGGCGCAATCTGCTGCGGCGCAAGGCCCAGGCGCGGGCGCGTGGCCTCGCGCACGGAGCGCGCGTGCGCGCTGCGGGACAGGAGACCGCGGCGGCAACAGACGGTGAAGGTCCCGTATCGGATGGCAGCGCATGAAGCGGCGGCGCTTGAAGTCGACGCCGCTCGCGACGATATCGTGCCCGTCTCCGGCGGCCGGCGTTGCGCCGGCCCACTCCAGCCGCTAACAGGGAGACCCGGCCGCAAACGTGGGGTCAATGCCGGCGGGCGAAATCGACACTCATGAGCACCCTCAAACTCTTCGCACTCGACCGTGAGGATCTGGAGATCGTCTCTGCGCATCTCCAGGATGCTGTCGCCCGGATCGGCGACATCGCCTGGCTGCCGCGGGAGAAGCGGTTCGCGATGGTCATGAACCGCTTCGACTGGGCCGCCGGCGAGATCGAGCCCGGTCTTTACCGGCGCAACCGTACGGCGCTGAGCTTCGACCGGGTGACAACGGTGCGACGCAAGGGGGTGGAGACGACCGACCCGGACAGGGTCCTCAACCTGCTGGCGATCCGGTTCGAGGAGGTCGATCCTCCGGCGGGCATGATCGAACTGCTGTTTTCCGGCGGCGCTGCGATCCGGCTCGAGGTGGAGTGCATCGAGGCCCGACTGTCCGATCTCGGTCCGGCCTGGGCGACTCCCTCGATGCCGCGCCATGCCGTCGAGGACGACGGTGCGGGGGCGACCTCGGGCCCCGGCGCGTCCGCATGACCACGCGCCGCGACCGTCTGGTCTCCGTCGAACTCGACGAGGCCTCGATCGGTCGCGGCTCGCCGGACATCGAGCACGAGCGGGCGGTCGCCATCTACGACTTGCTCGAGGAGAATCGCTTCGCTCCCGTCGGTACGGGCGAAGGTCCGTTCGCGCTGAAGCTGTCGATCCAGGACAACCGCCTGGTATTCGACATTCGCGCCGAGGACGGCGCGCCGGTCGTGGCGCACATCCTGTCGCTGACGCCGTTCCGCCGGATCGTGCGCGACTATTTCCTGATCTGCGAGAGTTACTATCAGTCGATACGCTCCGGCAGCCCCAGCCGCATCGAGGCTGTCGACATGGGCCGCCGCGGGATCCACAACGAAGGTTCCAGCATCCTGATCGAGCGACTCGCCGGCAAGATCGACATCGATTTCGACACGGCACGGCGGCTGTTCACCCTGATCTGCGTCCTGCACTGGAAGGGCTGAGCGGTGACGGGTGCCGCGTCCAGGCCGCCGTCGGCGATCCTGTTCGTCTGCGGGATGAACGCAGTGCGCTCGCCGATGGCGGCCGCCATCACCCGGCACCTGTTTCCCCATTCGGTCTATGTCGCCTCCGCCGGGGTGCGGGAGGGCGAAGTCGACAGTTTCGTGACCGCGGTGATGGACGAGATCGGCATCGACCTGTCGCGGCACCGTCCGACTACCTTCGAGGATCTCGCCGACACATCCTTCGACGTGGTGGTGACGCTCGCTCCCGAGGCGCATCACCGCGCCCTGGAACTGACCCGGACCATGGCGGTCGATGTCGAATACTGGCCGACGGAAGACCCCACCCTCGCCTCCGGCAGCCGCGAGCAGCGTCTCGAGGCCTATCGCCGCGTGCGCGATGCCCTGATGCGCAAGGTCAAGGCCCGATTCGGCTGGCAGGCCCCGCCGAGCGGCTGAACGGTCCGATCGCGCTTCGGGTCGCACACGCAGCCAGTTCACATCGCTGCCGCGATCCGCTAGTTTCCGCGCCGTCGTTCGTCGGATTCTGGACGGCCTGCATGTCGAAAGAGGAGCTGCTCGAGTTTCCCGGAGTGGTCACAGAACTCCTGCCCAACGCCACCTTCCGTGTGAAGCTCGACAACGATCATCAGATCATCGCCCACACCGCCGGCCGCATGCGCAAGAATCGCATCCGCGTGCTGGCCGGGGACCGGGTTCTCGTCGAGATGACACCTTACGATCTGTCCAAGGGCCGTATAACCTACCGGTTCAAGTGAGGCGGGTCGCGGCGTTGACCTCCCCGGTGGGATTCGGCCGGTCTTCGACCATCAGCCGGTGTAGTGGAGACGAATGAGCGGACGCCCCAAACTGGTCCTCGCCAGCGCTTCGCCGCGCCGACTGGCCCTTCTCCAGCAGATCGGGATCGAGCCGGATGCACTGCGTCCGGCCGATGTCGACGAGACGCCTGCCAAGGGCGAGACGGCCCGCACGCTGGCCAAGCGTCTCGCCCGCACCAAGGCGGAGCTCGCGCTGAGGCAGATCGACCGCGAACCTGATCTCGCGGGTGCGTTCATCGTCACCGCCGATACGGTGGTAGCGCTCGGCCGCCGTATCCTGCCCAAGGCGGAAATGATGGACGAGGCGGCCAACTGCCTGCATCTGCTGTCCGGCCGCACGCATCGGGTCTATACCAGCGTCTGCGTGGTGACGCCGTCCCGCGCCATCCGCCAGAAGCTCGTGCAGACGCGCGTCCGCTTCAAGCGGCTTGGCCGTGAGGAGATGGAGAGCTATCTGGCCTCGGGCGAATGGCGTGGCAAGGCCGGCGGCTATGCCATTCAGGGCATCGCCGGTGCCTTCGTGATCAAGCTGATCGGATCCTATACCGCCGTTGTCGGCCTGCCGCTGGCCGAGACCGCGGCGATGCTGCGGGGCGACGGCTATCCGCTCTATCTGAACTGGCTCAGCGGGCCGGTATGACCCGTCGAGGTCTGTCGCGAGGAACTGCCCATGAATGTCGCTGCCTGGCTGGCGCGCGCCGGCCGCGCCCTTCCCGATCGCCCCGCCGTCGGCATCGGAAGCGGAGTCTACCAGACCTATGCTGAGCTCGCCGCTCGCGCCAACCGCCTCGCCGCCGGGCTGTCCGCGCTCGGTCTCGTCCCCGGCGACCGGGTGGTGATCGCGGCCAGGAACTGTGCCGAATATCTGGAATGCCTCTACGGCATCTGGTGGGGCGGATTCGCCGCGGTCCCGGCCAACGCGAAGCTGCACGGTGCCGAGCTCGCCTGGATGATCGACAATGCCGGCGCGGCCGTCTGTCTCGCCACACCGAAGGAGGCGCAGGCGATCGACGCACACCGGCCGGCCGGTCTCCGCCACCTGATCGAGATCGGCTCGACCGATTATGCCGGCCTGTTCCGGTCCGAAGGGGCGGCGGTGGTCGAGACCGTTCCCGACGCGCTGGCCTGGCTGTTCTATACGTCGGGCACCACCGGGCGGCCGAAGGGGGCGATGATCACCCACCGCAACCTGGTCGCCATGACCTTCGGCTACCTCGCCGACGTCGATCCGACCGGTCCCGCCGATGCGGTCCTGCATGCGGCTCCGATGAGCCATGGCTCCGGCCTCTACATCCTGCCGCATGTCTGTCGCGGCGCGGTGAACGTCGTGCCAGAGTCGGGCGGCTTCGAAGCCGAGGAGGTGTTCCGCCTGATCGCGGCGCGGCCCGGCACCTCGATGTTCGCCGCCCCCACCATGATCAAGCGGCTGGTCGACTGCCCCGCCGCGTTTGATCCGCGGGCGCTGCGCACGCTCGTCTGGGGCGGGGCGCCGATGTATGTCGAGGATGTCAAGCGCGCGCTCGATCGCTTCGGCCCGAGGCTCGCCGAGATCTTCGGCCAGGGCGAATCACCGATGACCGGCACGGTCCTGCCCAAGGACATCATCGCCGACCGATCGCATCCGCGCTGGCTGGAGCGGATCGGCTCCGCCGGCATCGCCAACTCGGCCTGCGAGATCAGGGTCGCGGGGCCCGACGACGCACCTCTGCCCGTCGGCGAGACCGGCGAGGTGCTGATCCGCGGCGACTGCGTCATCCCCGGATACTGGCGGAACCCGGAGGCGAGTGCCGAGACGTTGCGCGGCGGCTGGCTGCATACCGGCGATGTCGGGGTGCTGGATGCCGATGGATTCCTGACACTCAAGGATCGCTCGAAGGACGTGATCATCTCAGGTGGCACCAATATCTATCCGCGCGAGGTGGAGGAGGTGCTGCTCACCCATCCCGGCGTGCGCGAGGTGTCGGTGATCGGTCGTCCCGACCCGGAATGGGGCGAGGTGGTCGTCGCCTATGTGGTCGGCGAAGCAAGCCCGGCCGAGCTCGACCGGCTTTGTCTGGAGGCCATCGCCCGCTTCAAGCGCCCGAAGGACTATGTGTTCGTCGATGCGCTGCCGAAGAACAACTACGGCAAGATCCTCAAGACCGAGCTGCGGGCGCAGGATGCGCGCCGACGCTCGGAGGGGCTCTGAGCCATGGCCGACGCGCCGCCGCGCAGGGCGACGGCAGATGCGTTGTGCGCCGAACCGTGTCCGATCTGTGGCAGACCGGCGGTCGCCGCGACCCGTCCGTTCTGCTCGACGCGCTGTGCCAACGTCGATCTCAACCGCTGGCTGACCGGCGTCTACGCGATCCCGGAATCGGAGTCGCAGGACGAGGACGGCCGCCCACCGGAAGAGTCCGGCAAGGCATGACGGATCGTTGCTGAACCTGTCGCGCGGCGTCCGACGGCGACATGCCCGCCGGCCCGTCCATGCCGGCCGCGGCAGCCACCGCGACCGGTCAGGGACGCTGGACAGAGGCCGCCCGATTGCCTATAACCCGCCCGCTCGCCGCCGGGCCGGCCGCATGGCTGCCCCCGACGTGCCGGGTGCCCAGGTAGCTCAGTTGGTAGAGCACGTGACTGAAAATCACGGTGTCGGTGGTTCGATTCCGCCCCTGGGCACCATTTCCCTGCTCGCAGATCTTCGCGGGCGTCCGGAAACGCATTGAATTCCAAGTGGTTATCGCATAATTTCGGTCGCGAGCGTCCGCGGCCAATCGCCCAAAGCCAACAATTTTGTTGGCCCATTTGTTGGCCCAGGATGAGGCCAATAGACGATGGGCCAACAAGATGCCGCTCACCGATACTGCCATCCGCAAAGCAAAACCCGGCGCCCGCACGATCAAGCTTTCGGACGGCGGCGGGTTCCAACCGAATGGTCATCCCGACGGCTCGGAGTAGTGGCAGCTCGGCTCTTCGAAGGATGATGCGACGGCGCACGGCTTCCGCGCCACGGCGTCGTTGCTCCTGAACGAAAGCGGGCTGTGGCACGCCGATGCCATCGAGCCTCGGCTTGCCCATGAGGACGCAGACGCGGTGCGCCGCGCCTATGCGCGCGCCGAATCCTGGCACGAGCGCGTACTCATGATGCAATGGTGGGCGGACAAGCTCGATGCGCTGCGCGCGCAACGGTGACACCATTGAGGGTGGCGTGAAAACGACCTGACCACCGGGCAGGCGGCGGACTTTCTGCGCGTCTCGCATTTCTGCGCGGTGCGGGGATCGCGGCGGCAAGGCCTCTGCCAGCACGAGATCGCTGCCGCGCTGAAGCTCAATCAGGGCCGCGTCAGCGAAGTCCTCACGGGAAAGCGTTTCCCCGAGGCGGAGGCGCTCGCCCGAAAGCCCGTCTGAGACGTGCCGGCAGACAAGGTCGGCTGCACGTGTTTCTCCCTCCGGAGGGCGGAGATCGCAACAGGGAGTTGCATTTTCCATGCGTCAGTTTCAATCATTGTTCGTGGCCGGCGCCGGTCGCCGGGGTCGGGAGTCGATCTGACCCCCGCCAAGCAAGAATCGGAGTGCCACCGAGGGCGAGGATGTCGTCGGAGATGATATCGTTATCGTTCGACACGACCTTCAAGGTACTGACCGGCCATGCGCCGATGTGCTGGCAACGCCGGCTGTTCGAAAGGATGCTTGCCGGCGATCTTCCCGATGCCGTGGACCTGCCCACCGGGATCGGCAAGACCTCGGTCATGGCGATCTGGCTCATCGCCCGTGCGTTGGCGGGTGCAGAGACAGCGCTGCCCCGACGTCTTGTCTATGTCGTCGATCGCCGCGTCGTCGTCGATCAGGCGACGGCAGAGGCCGAAAGACTGCGTGCCGCGCTCGAGGGCAATGCGGAGCACTCCGGCGCGCTTGATGCGGAAACGACGGTGAATGCGCCACAGATCGCAGCCGAGCTCAAGAAGCGGCTCGGCATCGAGGATGATGGCAGCCTCCTGATCTCCACGCTGCGCGGCGGCAAGGCCGACGACCGGGCGTGGACCTATGATGCGGCAGCGCCGGCCATCATTGTGTGCACCGTCGATATGGCCGGTTCGCGCTTGCTCTTCTCGGGCTACCGGATGAGCCGCTGGTCGCGCTCGGCCCAGGCAGGGCTCATCGGCGTGGACAGCCTGATCGTGCTCGACGAGGCGCATATCGCGCCGGCGTTCCACAAGGCCGTTCAGAACGTTCTTGAACTGCAAAAGCAGACGTCCACGCCGGTGCAGATTCCGGCGCTAAAGCTTCTGCCCCTGTCGGCGACCTCGCACGAAGACGGTCCCGGAACTGTCTTCCGTCTGGAAGTTGACGATTATGATGATTCCCTCGTGGCATGCCGCACGGGTCGGACACGGCCGACCAAGCGGATCGCCTTCGAGGCGCTGCCAGGCGTAAAGGACGCGCTCCGCGACGCTTTGGCCGAAAGGGCCGCAGCGTTCGACGGCACGTCGCGCACCGTCCTCATCTTCTGCAATTCGCGAGCCGTTGCCAGCGATACGGCCGATACCCTGCGCAAGAAGCTCGCCAAGTCGCGAGGCGTCAAGGAAGCCGATTTGACAGAGGACGTTGCGCTGATCACCGGCGCGCGCCGCGGCAAGGAGCGCGACGCGCTCGTCGAGAAAGAAACCTATCGCGCCTTCACCTACAAGGACGGAGAGCGCGATCTGCCGACAGACGGCCGCACGCGATACCTCGTCTGCACCGCCGCCGGTGAGGTCGGGGCGGACCTCGACGCAGATGCCGCGGTCATGGACCTGGTGCCGCTCGAACGCATGATCCAGCGCCTCGGCCGCGTCAATCGCCGCGGCGAATGCGCAGGGGCGGCACCGGTCGTGATTCGCTATGATCCAGCCGTGTTGCAGGTCTCGGCATCGGATAGAGAGGAGAAGAAGGCCGAGGCGATGCGACTCGCTGCCACCAAGGCGGCGCTGGAAGCATTGCCAAGGCTGGACGACGGTTTCGACGCCTCGCCGGTGCACCTCTCCGCGCTCGACCCGAACGCCAGACGAGCCGCGTCGACGCCGCCTCCCGAAATCCCGACGATCGAGCGCGAGCATGTCGAGGCGTGGGCGCTGACATCGCTCAAGGATCATCCGGGCCGCTCCGACGTCGAACCCTTCCTGCGCGGCATCGTCGACGACGAGCCGCAGACGATGGTGGCCTGGCGAGCCGATGTGGCGTACCTCGCGCGGCTTCCCGCGCGAAAGGTCGAGGCGGCGCTGGCGGCGGCGCGCCTCATGCCGGCCGAGATTCTGGAAGCACCGACGCGGGAAGTCGCGCAATTCCTGCGGGATCGGATCAAGGCGTTCCGAAGGGAGCGGGAGGAGGCACAGGAGTCCGGCGAGGAGTCAAGCCCATCGCTGCGGCTCCTCGCACTGAAGCGCGGCAGACTCATCGGTCGCGGCACGATCGCGGACGCGAGCGCGATCCTGGAGTTCTCTGCCGCGGGAGACCAGCGCACCGAATTGGCCTTGGATTGGGACGGCAAGAGGAACGAGGAAATTGAGAACGCGCTGGCGCAGGCAACCCTCCTGCTTGAGCCGACATTTGGCGGTTTGGATCAGGACGGCGCGCTAGATGCCAAGGCTGCGGGTCGCGACGATCTGCACGTGCAGCCGAAGGACGTGGACGTTCAGCAGGGGCTCGTGATCCGGCTGGTGACGCCAGCAAGTGAGAACGGCGAGGCTGAGGTCCGGCTGCTGACGGTGCCGCCGGCCTTCGACAGTGCGAAGGCCGCACTTCGGCAATACGAGATTGCGCCTGCGGTCCGCCGCCGCCTCGGCCTGCGCCGAGCCTGGTTCGCCGAACTGCCGCCGGAAGACGAAGATCCGGACGATTCCAGTTCCGTGCTCGAGTACTGGAGACACTGGGACATCGACGGCGAGACCGGCGCCGCCAGCCAGTCGCAAGGCTTGGGCGAGCATCAGGCCGAGGCGAAGGCGGAAATGGGGAGGCTTACGCTGCGGCTTGGCTTGCCGCCAGAGCTTGCGGACACGCTGATCCGCAGCATTGCCATTCATGATAGCGGAAAGGCCCGCGTGATCTGGCAGGACGGTGTCGGCGCCCCGCGCGACGGCAGGCCTTACGCAAAGAGTGCGGGCCGCGGTCCGGGCGCGGGCGGCTATCGGCACGAATTCGGGTCGCTGCGCGATGCGCTGTACAAGGAGGAGATCGCCACGGCGCTTGCCGGGTTGAGCGACGAGTATCGCGACCTTGCGCTTCACCTGATCGCTTCGCATCACGGCCGGGCGCGGCCGTCGATCCCGGCGCAGGACGAAGAGGAGATTTTCCCCTCGGTTCTGGATGAGGACGCGTTGCAGGCCGCCATCCGCTATGTGTGCCTGCAACGCCGGTGGGGTCCCTGGGGTCTCGCGTGGCTCGAAGCCCTGTTCCGCTCGGTGGACGCCACCGTCTCCCGCCGTCTCGAAAAGGACGGCGAGGCGGACACGTCTGCGACGCGGGAGGCCGCCCAATGAGCGGCTTCTCAGTCGATGTCGATCTTGAGAATCCCGGCCAGCTTCTCGCGTGCTGCGGGCTGCTCGAAGCCGCCGACCGACTCTGGCGCCAGTGCGCCTTCGTCACGGGCCATTTCGACGGCGACCGCTTTATCGTCGGGGCGCCAGCGAACATTTCCGCTGTCGTCGAATGGCTCCGGAAAGCCTCGGTGAAGAACGTTCAGGGAAAGCCCCCAAAGCGCGCGCGGGGTTCAAACAGCGCATTGGCCGAATACGACTATTCCGGATCGGGCGACGATCCGGCCGTCCTGTGCTGGCCGGATGGCAGCGAATGGCGGCTGAATAGTTGGAGCGGGGAGGATTTCGGCCGCACGCGGATCAAGACCTTTGCGGGGCAGATGAAGGGCCCGAAGGTCATGGCGCACCTTCTCGACTGGATGGGCTCGTTGGAGGTGGACACGCCACGCCTGTTTGCCCTGGGCTTCAATGGAAATGCCTCGGTGTTCGGCTTCGACGCGCGAAAGGGGCGCGCGGCGCTGGATGTCGGCTTTTCGTCGGATGCCCTCGGCCTTTCCGGTGAAGATTTCCCTGCCGTCGAACTCTTCGCCGCCATCGGCCTGCAGGGCTTTCGACCGCGACAGGATGATGACGCCCTGGTCCTCGGGGTGTGGCAACAGCCTTTGCCCGTGGAGCTCGCGCGCGCCGCGGCCGGCTGTGCCTTCACGCCACCCGGCCTGCGCCGCTTCCGCTTTCGCCTGCTCGGGCGCAAGGAACGCAGCGGCGTCGTCGGCGCACCGAACGACCAGTACAAGGCATTCACCCGCGCGCAAGAGATTTTCGAACGAGTTCGGGAGGACAGCGACGATGACTGAGCTTGACGAAAGCTTGAACGGATGGGCGGAGGGCAAGGCCGCGGCGCTCGTGTTGGAACAGCCGCTGCGACCGGTGGTCGGCACGCTGGTCTTCCCGCCGACATTTGCGCCGGCGAAGAAGGGCGATCCGTCGGACTACATCATCGACGAAGTGGACGGACAACGCGTGGCCACGCTCGACACGCCCGGCGCCGAAGCGAACCGGTTGGAGCCACTGTTCCTGAAGCCGCCGCTCGCCGAGCTTGTCCCGCAGATCACGATCAGGGCAGGGAACACGCAAAGGAACCTGCTCGAGCTCGGTCACCGCGCCGCCGACGCCTTGGTGCGATCCGTGCCGGACAAGGCCAAGATAGTGCAGGAGGCTTTCGAGCAGGTGCTGGTCGGCGATTACGGTGCCCTTGCGGCCTTTGCGCCGACCTCTCTGGTCTTCGGCGCGTGGGACAGTCGTGGAACTGGTGCAAAATTGCCACGGCTGCTTGAGGCGCGCATCGATGCCTATGGAATTGAGAAACGGCATCGCGCCGCGCAGTATTTCTCTGCAATCGACTATGTTGAAACGGGCTTGCTTGAGCAAAGCAAGGACAAGAAGCAACTCGAACAACGCTCTCAGGCAGGCTTCCGCGATTCGCCGAGCGGGCGCCAGCCCGGTGGAGTCGAACTCGTCGACGGCGGCCGCATTGTTCGCACTCTGACCGTGCATCTCGCCGGTATCCAGCGGCTCGGATGCGGGACGGATTCCGAGCGCGGATCTCAATTACGGCAGTACATACTGGGTCTTGCCCTTGCCGCTGCGACCGCGCCGATGTCGCTGTTTCTCCGTCAAGGTTGCAGCCTCGTTCCACCGAAGGATAAGCCGCGGGCAAAGTGGCGTGTGGTCGGTTTCGACGGCTGGGAGGAAGAGATCGACCTGCCGCACGATGCGGTTCTGGCGTATGCGCGGGCAGCCCGCGACCGCCTGTTTCCGGAAGGTTTCAAGGCGCAGACATGGACTGCAACCAAGGAGGGCGCGCAAGCCGAGGTCAAGAAGCGGGCCAAGGGTGACGACGAGGCTGCCGCAGCGTCCCAATGACTCTCTGGTTCTCGATCGAGGTCCGGTTTCTCACCGGACGCTATCACGGGCGCGATCTGGATACGCGGCCTGAATGGCCGCCGACGCCGCTGCGCCTGTTCCAGGCCATCACCGCCGGTGCCTTGTCGGGCCGCTGGGCGGTCGAGGACCGCGATGCGAGCGAGACGGCGTTGCGCTGGATCGAGTCGCTCGGGGCTCCCGAACTCGTTCTCGCGCCGCCAGCGCGTAGGTTGAGGCCCTATCGCATCGCCGTGCCGAACAATCAGGCAGATCGGCACCTCCCCGCTCTGCGAAAGGGGGCGCATCTCGACCGGCTGCTGGCGGGCGACAAGGAGCTGAAGGTTGTGCGGCCGCGGGTCGTCGGGCGTGCGCCGCTGATCTATGCATGGCGGATTGAGGAGGCCGACCGCGCAGCGGCCGAGGCGGCCCGCGCCGTGGTCCGACGCCTCGTCGTCCTGGGCACGGGCCTCGATCATGCCGTCGCCGACGTCCGGATCGGCTCTGAGCCTCCTGTCGCGGACGGCACCATTGCGTGGCCGCCAGGCGCCTGGCCTTGCGAGGGCACACTGAAAAGCTTGGTTGAGCGTCACGACGCGAATCTCCAGCGGCTGGCGACCGGAAGCCTGCGCGAAAACCTTCCGCCTGTGCGCTACCAGCAGCCTCCGTCGGTGAGCGACGCAGCCGTGCACTTGCTGTTTGCAATCCGCACGCCCGCCGAGGAGGCGGATGCGCCGCTTCCCGTCGATCCGAAGGACACTGCAATCCTCGCCCAGGCGATTCGCGTGAAGCTCGCCGAGCGTCTGGTCGCAGCCTTGCGCCGGCATCCGCATGCGGCACCCCACACTACTCCGGAGGAGATCGAGAGGCTGGTGACGGGGCGCGGCGCAGAGGGTGCCGACACGCAGAGGCGCCTGTTCGCGGCGCCGCTTCCCTCGATCGGACACGAGCATGCCGACGGCCTGCTGCGCAGAGTCCTTGTCAACGTGCCGGCCAGCTTTCCTCTCTCCCCAGAGAGTGTGCGCCGTGCCTTGACCGGCGTCGAAGTGGAGTTCGGTGCAACCACGTCGCTTCTTAAGGTCCGCTTGGTTCCGGCCGAGGCGGACGACGAGCGTGAACGTAGCATGAGGTCCCGCTATCTCGGCCCGGCGCGCATCTGGCGGTCGGTTTCGCCTGTCGTCCTTCCCGGCCACCGGCCACCTCCGCGCACGATCCGAGATCGGACCGCGCCGCCGGGGACTGAGGAATCGCAAATGCGGGCCGATGCGCGGCGACGCAAAGACGAAGCAGTGCTGTTCGAGAAGTCATTGAAGCATGCTGGTCTTGAAGAGGTCGCAGCTTTCCGGCTGCGACGAGAGCCATTTCGACCGCATCAACCGCGAGCGGATGCGGCTTGGCGACTGCCAGCGAGCAGGCATGACCCGCACCGTGTTTGGCTTGCCGGACGTTCCAGGCTCCATGCCGAGATTGTCTTCGACGAGCCGAGGGCCGGTCCGATTCTGATCGGCGACGGCCGGTTCCTCGGTTTGGGTCTGTTTCATGCCGTCAGGGATGAGACGCCCGGATGGCCGGAAGCGGCGCGATATCGGCTGGGGCCCGAACGGCGGCCACGGATCGAAGGAACGGTGTTCGTGGCGGATGTCCTGCGGCGGGCGCTGATGGCCGGCGGATATCCACCTCCGGAGTTCTCCGGGCATGGCGCCGACGGCCCGCTGCGCGCCGACCCTGCGCATGGGCATGCATTCTTCCTGCCCGAGGACGCGGACGGCGATGGCCTGATCGACCACCTGACCGTCTACTGCCGGCGCGGCTTTTCCGACAACGCGCTCGATCGGCTCCATCGACTGGGCCGCCTGTGGTGGAGCGGTGGGCGAGGCTCGGCACGCAGTGGCGAGGTGGACGTTTCCCTTGAGGCGATCGCACCACCCGAAGCGATTCCGGGCGTCGTTCCGCTCGTTGCGCCAAGCCGCGTCTGGCGATCCCTGACGCCCTATTTCATGCCTCGCTTCCGCAAACGTTCCGATGCGGAGCTCGATCGAGCGATCCTCGTGCGACAGCAGATTCGGCGGGAGTGGGGATTGCGCTATCCCGATGCGCCGCTTCCCGAAGTGCGGCTCCTGGATGCATCTGACCACATCCATGGCCGACGCCGGTTCGATCTCGCTCGCACCGAGCGCGACCATGTCGCGCCCGACAAGCGCGGCAGCCTGGTCCGTCTGCAATTCCCGACTCCCGTTCCCGGACCGATCGCCCTGGGACGGTCTGCCCATTTCGGTCTCGGCCTGTTCGTCGCCGAAAGGGAGTGACCGACAATGTTGGGAGTATCGATTCGAGCATAGAGGCCGGCACGCCCGATGAGAGCGTGCCGATCCGCGCCACGTCGATCCGGGGGCGCCGAACCGCCCCGGGTTTGGCGGAGGCGATTGGTTGTGAGTCCTACGCGGCCATTTGGTTCCCTTCAAGCTGTGCGCAATGGCGGTCTTCGGCTTCGGCGGGCGGGATGTTGCCGATGGGCTCGAGGAGCCTTCGGCGGTTGAACCAGTCGACCCATTCGAGCGTGGCGATCGGCCCCAGCTGTGGATCGATGCGACCTACGTGAAGGTGCCCTCAGAACAGCGCTTACCAGGATGACGCCGAGGCCCCGAGCAAGCAATGGCGGGCGGTCGCCGATCAGCTGCGCCCCAAGGTGCCCAAGCTCGCCGCACTGATCGACGAGGCCGAGCCCGACGTGCTCGGCTTCATGACCTTCCCGAAGGATCACCGGGCGAAAATCCGCTCGCTCAATCCGCTCGAGCGGCCCAACGGCGACATCAAGCGGCGCCCCGATGTCGTCGGTATCTTCCCCAATGAGGATGCCATCACGCGGCTCGTCGGGGCCCTGCTGCTCGACCAGAACGACGAATGGGCGGTGCAGCGCGGCCGCTACATGAGCCTGGAAACCATCGCCCCGTTGAGCGATGATCCGATCGTCAAGCTGCCCGCCGTGGCAGCCTGACAGCGTGACCAGCCCTGCCGGGCATCACGATGACGCCGCCGCTGTTACACCACGCGATGGGTCACGATCTGCTTGGCTTCCGACGCGTGCAGACGGCCGAACTTCGCCGTCCAGGCGTAGAACGTGGTACCGATGATCCCGTGCCTGCGGCAAACCTCGGCCGTCTTTGCGCCCGCCACCTGCTCGGCACGGATCGCGATGATCTGCTCCTAGGTGAACCTCGAGCGCCTCATGGTCCGGTCCTTCCGTCGGTCCGGACGCCAGCCACATCTGGAGGACATCACGGGGGGGGGGGGGCAGCAGTTGCTGTTGTCGCACCTGCGATCGTCAGCCTACCGGATCGCCGACGGTGCGCATCGGCCGCGACGTCGGAAAGGTCCGGACCTCGCCGAAAGGCTATCCGTCCCAGAGGGCATCCCTTTCCGGCGCGCACGGGCTTGGAATGGCCGGTGGTTCAGCCGGTGGATATCCTATCCTGAGTTCGCAGGGACACGGGGACACGACAATGAAGATCATCCGGGCCGGAAGCATACCCTCGACCCAGGGGCCGGACGCGTATTTCACCGGGCGCGTCCGTATCGACAGCCTTTTCAGATCCGAGGAACCGAGCCGCCTATCAATGGCACTCGTGACCTTCGAGCCTGGTAGCCGGACGGCTTGGCACACGCATCCCTACGGACAGGCGCTCCTCGTCATCCAGGGCGTGGGGCGCGTGGCAGTGGAGGGCGGGCCGGTGGAGAGCGTCCATCCCGGCGACATCGTCTGGTTTCCGGCTGGGGTGCGACACTGGCACGGCGCCGCTCCAGACGTGGCCATGACACACCTGGCCATCCAGGAGTCCCGGGATGGTTCGCCCGTATCCTGGCACGAGAAGGTATCCGACGCCGATTACGGGTCCTGATCTTGGGAGGCCTGCGACAGCACCTTGATGTCGGACGGCCGGATCGGATCGACCGGGGCCGGTGTCGCGCGGGAACGGAGCCAAGTGTGGGATCATCTCCCGACTTGATGTCCCGCTTGTGCTCCGCCGCCCGCATCGACGGCTTCCCGTTCCCCGCCGGCACAGCGCGCCGTCGGGCGGATCGAGAGAAAGCCCGACGATCTCGGCGGCCTTGACCGCAAAGGCGGGATCGTCGCTCTCGCACAGGATTCTCGCGCCGCACGCGCAAGGTCGATCGTGCGCGTGCAGAAGGCGTCAGACGTATTGCATGTCGACATCGCCCAGTTTCGCCGCCGCCCGTCGCGACTGCGCCCAGCCTTCCAGCTTCGCGCGCTCTACCTCCGTCAATCTGATCCGGGTCGCTTCAGCGATGCCGCTCGTGCATCCTTGCATCGCGACCCGCACGCCGCGGATGGCGGGGGCTCGCGCGGCTCGTAATGCATGACGGTGACGAGCCGCATGGGCTCGTCGGCGTGTTTCGGTCCGACGCTCCGGCGCTCCGGCCGGCGAAGATCTGGCTGGGGTCGATCCTCTGCCGGTTGCGGGAGATGCGCCTGCGGGTGGTCGCGGCGACGGCGCTGTGTCCGGGCGCCAGGCCACCCGAGGGAGAATGCGCTTGGCGGTTCGCGCGGCCGGGCGCATGTTCGGCCGATGACACCTCACCTGCGATTCTGCGGCGCGACCCGCACCGTCACCGGCTCCTGCTTCCTGCTCGACACCGGCCGCGCCCGCGTCCTCGTCGATTGCGGCATGTTCCAGGGTTCGAAGACCGAGAAGGAGCTCAATTACGCGCCATTCCCGTTCGACCCGTCGGCACTCGATGCGGTCCTGCTCACCCACGCCCATATCGACCATGCGGGCCTGCTGCCGAAGCTGTCGCGAGCCGGCTATCGCGGCGCGATCCACGCGACCGAGCCGACGATCGATCTGTGCTCCGTGATGCTGCCGGACTCGGCCAGCATTCAGGAGGGCGAGGTCGCGTTTCTGAACCGTCGCAACCGGCGCGAGGGGCGTCCGGAGGTCGCGCCGATCTACACGGTGGCCGACGCGGAGGCCTGCGTCGATCTGTTTCGGCCGCTCGACTACCGGCGCTGGGTCAGCGTCGCGGACGGGGTCCGCGCCCGCTTCTGGAACGCGGGGCACCTGCTGGGGTCGGCATCCATCGAGATCGAGGCCGAGACCGGCGGCGACCGGCTGCGCATCCTGTTCTCCGGCGATATCGGTCCCGACGAGAAGATGCTGCATCCTGACCCGGATGCGCCGTCCGGCTTCGACTGGGTCGTCTGCGAGTCTACCTATGGTGCGACCGACCGGCGCGATCGCGCGCCGGCCCAGCGGCGTGCGCGCCTTGCCGCTGAGGTGAACGCGGCCGCAGCGCGCGGCGGCGCGATGCTGGTGCCCTCCTTCGCGGTCGAGCGCACCCAGGAGGTCGTCACCGATCTGGTCGGACTGATGGACTCGGGCGCGATCCCCAGGGCCCCGGTGTTCATCGATTCGCCGCTGGCGATCCGCGCCTCCGAGGTTTTCCTCAAGCATGCGCGGCAGCTGGACGGCGGGCAGGCACTGGTCAGGGCGTTCCGCTCGCCAAACCTGCGCTTTGCCCTGTCGGTCGAGGAGTCGAAGGCGGTGGGGCGGCTGCGCGGCTTCCATATCGTGGTTGCCGCCAGCGGCATGTGCGAGGCCGGGCGGATCCGCCATCATCTGGAAAACCACCTGTGGCGGGTCGACGCGACCGTGCTGATGGTCGGCTACCAGGCGGAAGGTACGCTGGGGAGGCTGCTGCTGGAAGGGGCCGATCCCGTCCGCATCCGCGGCGAGACGGTGCGGGTGCGCGCCGCGATCCGCTCGATCGACAGCTATTCCGGCCATGCCGACGGTTCGGAGCTCGCCGCCTGGATCGGAGCACGCGGGCCGATCCGCCGCGGCGTGTTCCTGGTGCACGGCGAAATGCCGGCGATCGACGGGCTTATCGGCCGCATCGCCGATCGCCCGATGCCGCGCTCGCGCCTCGTCGCGCCGCTGATCGACGACATTTACGATCTGTCGGCGGGGGCGCCGCGCGTCGTCCACGAAGGGCTGAGTCGGCGCATCGCGCCGGAGCATGTCGCCCGTCTCGACTGGCACAACGACCTGTCGCGGCTGATTCTCGACATTAACGACCGCGTGGCGGCGGCACCCGACGAGCGCGCCCGCCAGGCGCTGTTGCGGCGGCTGCGCCGGGCACTCGACGAGCCCGCCTGACGGCGCGACGTCACAGTCGCCCGCCCCGCCACCCGCCCCGCCAGCGGTGCGGCGCTGCTTGCAGGTGACTCGATCACCGAAACCTCTATTCTGCCGGGCGATGAGGGGTTTGCGACGCTTCCTGGGCGATCGGCCGTCCGGCGGCTTGGTCTGCGCGCTGCTCGTCTATCTGTTCGTCGTCCAGTCGCGATCGTGATGCTGGCGGTGTCGGCCGGCATCATGTGGTGGAAGCGGCGGCCGGCGGGGTCTCTCGGCGTGCCGCCGATGCCGTCCGATCCGCGCGTATTCCGCGGTCTGATCGCCATCCTCGTCGTCGGTGGGCTGATCTTTTCCCTCGTCGGCGCGTCGCAGATCGTCATGCTGGCGCTCGACTGGCTGTTCGCCCGCAGGCCGCGCCGCGTCGGTGCATGAGACGTCCGGCCTGATCGCGAGGGCAAACACGCACCATCCCGCACACTGGCCCGCACACTGGCCCGCAGACTGGCGGGGTCGGCCCGGGCGCGGCCGTCCTTACACGTCCGGGTGCGGCGGTTCCAGCGGCTCTGGCCCGGGCGTCTGCGTATGCGCCTTCAGGCCCCGGGCGACGAGCTTTTCCCAGACCGCCTCGGCGCTGTCGGCAAAGTCGAACAGCTTGGTGTCGCGCGGCGAGATCATGCCGGCCTCGGCCAGCGCCTCGAAGTCGATGATCCGGCACCAGTAATCCTGGTCGAACAGGACGGTCGGCACGCTCGGCGCCTTGCCGGTCTGGGACAGGGTCAGGATCTCGAACAGTTCGTCGAGCGTGCCGAAGCCGCCGGGAAACACCACCAGCGCATTGGCGCGCATGGCGAGATGCATCTTGCGCATCGCGAAGTAGTGGAACTGGAAGGTGAGTTCCGGCGTCGAATAGGCGTTCGGCTCCTGCTCGTGCGGCAGGCGGATGTTGAATCCGATCGTCGGCGCGCCGACGTCGCGGGCACCGCGATTGGCGGCCTCCATGATGCCCGGTCCGCCGCCGGTGGCAATGACGTTGTCGAGGATGCCGCCCACCGGGCCCAGCGCGCCACCGCGCTGCGAGGCAATGCGGCCGAATGCGCGCGCCTCGTTGTACCAGCGTCGATGGCGCGGATCGCCGTCCTCCCTGACGCGCGCGCTGCCGAACACCACGATCGTCGAGCGGATGCCCCAGGCCCGCAGCAGTTCCTCCGCCTTGGCGTATTCGAGCATGAACCGGACGCCGCGCATCGAATCCCCCAGGAGGAATTCGGTATCGATGGCTGGCAGGAGATAGGAAGGCGATTGCTTCTGGGGTCTGTTGTCGGGCATGTCTCGTTCGGGTCCGCCATTGTCGTCAGCGGCCCGTTCTAGCGGCCGGATCCGGCCGCGTCATCAATGGCGCAGCATCCCGGCCGCGCAGCGGGCCTCAGGCCTCGTAGACGATCCGTCCGTCGCAGATTGTCATGACCGGCCGTACCGTGGCGATCGCCTGCGGGTCCGTCGCTTCGAGATCGGCGTCGAGCACAACGAGATCGGCCAGCAGCCCCGGCGCCAGACGGCCCTTGCGGTTTTCCATGAATTCGATCCAGGCACTGTCGCGGGTGTATGAGGCCAGCGCGTCGATGAGGTCCTGTCGCTGGTCGGGATCGCGGTCGCTCCACCGCTGGCGGGTCAGCGCCGCCGCCAGGCAGGCCATTGGATCGATCGGCGAGACCGGCCAGTCGGTGGCGAAGACGAGGCGGGCGCCGGCCCGGCGCAGCGTCTGCCAGGCGTAGGCATAGGGCCATTTTGCCGGGCCGATCCGGCTCACCGTCGGCTCCAGCGGGAAGCCGGTGCCCGGTGCGTGGATGGGCTGCATGGAGGCCGTCACGCCGAGCGCCGCGAAGCGCGGAATGTCGTCGGGATGGACTACCTCGATATGTTCGATGCGGTGGCGGGAATCGCGGGGCCCGTTCGCCCGGCGTGCCGCCTCGTAGCCGTCCAGCACGATCCTGACGGCGCCATCGCCGATTGCGTGCACGGCGATCTGGAAGCCGCGCCGGTCGGCCTCGACCGCCACCCGGGCGAAATGGTCGGCATCGAAGAGCGGTTCCCCGCGCCACCCCGGTCGGTCGGGGTAGTCGTCGAGCATCACCGCCGTCCACGAATCGAGGACGCCATCGACGAACAGCTTGACGAAGCCGGAGGCCAGCATCGGTGACCGGAACCGCCGGCGCATCTCCTCGGCGCGCTCGAGTTCGTCAAGTGCCATGAAGTTCTTGAAGTGGAACGGCACCCGCACGCGAGCCGTCAGCTCGCCCGATCGTTCGAGCTCGCCCAGAAGGTCGAGCTGATAGAGGTTGCCGTCCATGTTCTGCAGCGAGGTGAGACCGTGTTGCGCCGCGTGCGCCAGGCCCTTGCGCATCACGTCGAGATCGAAGGCACGTTCGGTGGGTGTGGGTGCGGGATCCGGCTCGCCCCCGGTGGACAGGCCGATACGATACCGGGTGCCGGCCGATCCGAGCCGCAGCACCGGATCAAAGGCCTCGTTCTCGCGCAATTCGCCCGCGGCGAGGCCGTCCTGCCCCATCACGATCTCGTTGCCGACGCCGACTGCACGGCCGTGCAGGATGCCGGCCTTCGCGAGCGCTGCGGTGTTGGCCCAGGCGGTGTGATGGTCGGGTGCGAACATGATGAAGGGACGATCCGGCAGGATCGCGTCGAGGTCCTGCCGACGGACCGGCTCGTCCACCGCCAGGATGGTGTAGTCGGCGCCCTGTGCGATGATCAGCGGGTCGTCGGGCCGGGCGGCGGCATAGGCCTGAACGGCCGAAGCCAGCGCCGCCCTTCCGCGCACCCCGCCGAGCTGCAGGTGATCGAGCTCGGCGGCTCCCGCGAAGAGATGCAGATGGCCCTCGTTGAAGCCTGGCAGCACGGTGGCACCGCCGGCATCGATGACCCGCGTCCGGGCGTCCTTCAGGGCAGCGACGTCGGGGCGGTGGCCGACGGCGAGAATGGTGTTGCCGGCAATCGCCACTGCCTCTGCACGCGGCGCGGATGGCTCCATGGTCAGAACCCGGGCGTTCTCGATGATGATGTCGGCTGTCGTCGCCATGCCCCGCTCCCATCTCGCAGACGTCCCTTCTGTGATAGCCGCGACCGGCGCGACAGGTAAGGGGTGGACCGGCCGATGTCGCGTCTGCCGGGGCGCCGATCATCGCAAGATCGGCGGACTGATATCGCGGGGACTGGCCAGCGGCGCCGCCTTGCCGCAATACTGCGTGCTGATGACGTCCTGTCTCTCAACCCTGCCGGTGCCGGTCCGTGCTGCGGTTCGCAAGCGCGACCTCGCCGCGGCGCAGACCCTTGGCCTGCTCCTGGTGCCGGAGGACCACCGATGAGCGGTCTGTCCGCCGCCGCGAGCGTGCTCGTCGTCGTCGATCTCCAGGAAAGACTGGTTCCCGTCATCCGCCATCACGGCGACCTGCTCGAGCGGGCCGCCATCCTGCTGCGGGCCGCCCGCATCTGCGGCGTGCCGACGGTCGTGACCGAGCATTTTCCTGACAAGATCGGCGGCACTGTTGGCGCGCTGCGCGAGTCCTGCGCTGGCGCGCGCGTGGTGGTCAAGACCCATTTCGACGCCTGCGACGAGCCGGGATTCGCCGCCATGTTCGCGACGCTCGGCCGCCGCCAGGCGATCGTATGCGGAATCGAGGCGCATGTCTGCGTGCTGCAGACGGCGCTTGGGCTGAAGGGCCTCGGCTATGATGTCTACGTGGCCACCGATGCCTGCGGCTCGCGCCGCGACAGCGACCGCGAGACCGGCTACCGGCGCCTCGCCATGGCCGGCGTCATTCCGGTCACGAGCGAGATGGTGGTGTTCGAATGGGCCGAATGCGGGGGAACCGATCGGTTCCGCGAGCTCCTGGCGCTGATCAGGTAGCTGCGTCGGCGCGCCCCGCTGTCACCGAGCCAGGGCTTGCTGCCGGTCAGTCGAACAGGGCGTCGATGTCGTCCTGCGAGACGTGGCCGACATCGCCGTCGAGTTTCGGGCCGTTCAGCGTCGTTCCGTCCTGGGTGGCCGGCTTGGGCGTGACGAAGGCTTCCAGCCCGCCCCACAGCTGCATCATCCGTTCGACCCGCTCTTCGACGAAACGCAGGGTGTTGACCACCTTGGTGATGCGCTGGCCCGTCAGGTCCTGGAAGTTGCACGCCTCGAAGACCCGGATCACCTGCTCCCGGATGTCGGCGACCAGATCGACATTGGCGGATTTCTTGAGCGCTGCGGCAAGATCGGCAGCATCGCGGTCGATACATTCGGCAGCCTGCAACACCTGTTCGGTCGCCTCCTCGGTGCCGCGCACGACCGCGTCGAGCTCGTCCGTTACCCGATGCAGGTCGCGGCCGCCGGGTCCCACATGCAGCGCGGCCAGCTCCAGCTTGGTGGTGTTGATCGCCGCCTGGATCGATTCGAGCTCCGCACGCAGGGCCCGCGCCTCGGCCAGCCGCTCCCGGTAGTCCTCGATGATCTCGTTGGAGACCTGCTCTGCTGGCAGCACCGCCTTCCGGATGTCGGCCAGAGCGGCGAGTATCTGGCGATGGCGTTCTGCGGCCGCCGCGGCCTCGTCGCCGGTAGCCGCCGGCTGATCGAGCATTTCGATGCGGAAACGCCTGCGGGAAGTCTGCATCGTCTGTGTCCGTCCAGCTGTCTGAAACCCGGCTAAAAGTGAGCGCGATCGCTTAAGGAAGAGTTCATCGTGGCGTGCACGGGTGCCCATGAACGGCCGATGAATGCCGGGTTCAGTCGCGGTTCAATGCGGCCGTGCCAGCCTTCAGGCCAGAGACCGGCGCCCGACCCCGTGCCAGTCCATCGCAACGACCATGGAGACCGTCGTGTCCGCATTCGGTATCCGCCCGGGCCTGACCGCCATCGCCTTCGCCACGGGACTTAACGCAATTGCCCTCTCTGCCGCGCAGGCATCGGCCTCCGGCACCTCGCCGCATGTCGCGGTTGCGCACCTACCGACCCCGGTGCCCGTCAATATCGCCGGGTGCTGGTCGGCCGACCGGGCGATCTATGGCCCCTACCATCTTTCCTTCTGCACCGACGGCCATGCCGGCGTCTATCGGGTGACCGGAGGACTGGACTGCAAGGGTGCGGTGCGCCTCTCGACGCGGGCCGACGGCAGCCTGACCATTCGCCTCGGTCACGGCCGCTGCGACGGGCGCATCGACTGGAGTGCGGACTACCTGGAGTGCCGGCCGCGCCACGCCGGCGTCCGCAACGGCTGGCAGGGCGGCCGCTCTGGTGCGACCGGCGACGTCGCCTCGCCACAGGTTGCGGTGCCGCGTGCGCCCTATCCCTATCCGGCCGGTCCCGGCTGGTCGGACCGCATGGATTGCACCTATTTTCCGGTGGTCGTCGGCTATCGTCCGATGGGCGTCGGCCTGCTACGCAACTGATCATCGGCGTCCGGTCGGGTGAGCCGTCGCGCGCCGCTATCTTGACCTTACGTAAACCATGTCGGTCAACCGGCCATAAACCACGTTCGGCGATCGCAACATTACCGCAGATCTCGTTTACCCTTCCCTACGCCGGGATTCCTAGGCTTTCCGGCGTGGTGGGACGTCACGGCGTCCGCCCGGCATTTCAGCCCGACGAAATGTAAGCGAGTACGTCATGAGAAGCCTTGTCCTCGTCGCTGCCCTCGCGGTCGGCGCCACGTCGAGCCCCGCGGGCGCATTCCAGCAAGATCGTCCGATCGATTCCGCCGCGCCGCATGCGATGGGCTACCAGTCCCAGAACGCCAACATGCCGTTTCCGGCGCTGATGAATGCCCTGTTCGGTGCCCCGCCTCAGGCGCGTGCCCAGGGCCAGGTACAGCCCCAGACGCCGCCGCAGCAGCGCCAACAGGTCTACGCAGAGCCGTCGCGGCAGCTTCAGCCGGTGCCGGGCTTCGTCATGCCGGGCACGGCCGGCCGGCCAAGCTACGCCAACCAGCAGCCGGGCCTCTCCACGGCGTCGCGCGCCGGCACGCCGGGCGCGGCCAATGTCGCAGCCCTGCAGCCGCCGCCGCGAACCGCCGTTGCCTCGCAGGCCCGCCAGTTCAACCCGGCTTTCGAGCGCAGGCAGGTCGCCTACAACGGGCCGGAAAAGCCGGGCACGATCATCATCAACACCAATGAGCGGTTCCTCTATCTGATCCAGGACGACGGCACCGCGCTGCGCTATGGCGTCGGCGTCGGCCGGCCGGGCTTCGAATGGCGCGGTACCCACAAGGTGACCCGCAAGGCCGAGTGGCCGGACTGGACGCCGCCGCCGGAGATGCGCAAGCGGCAGCCGGGTCTGCCCGCCCACATGAAGGGCGGTCCGAACAACCCGCTCGGGGCGCGTGCCCTGTATCTGGGCTCGACCCTCTACCGCATCCATGGCTCCAACGAGCCCTGGTCGATCGGCCAGGCGGTCTCGTCCGGCTGCATCCGCATGCGCAACGAGGACGTGATCGACCTCTACGAGCGGGTGAAGATCGGCACCACCGTGAAGGTGATCTGATCGGCCACTTTCAGGTGTTGCCGGCGCGTCGATGCCGGCGCGTCGGTGCCGGGGCACCAGTCGGTTGGCGACATGCGACGGGCGGCCGCTTGGCCGCCCGTTTGCATCATGGCTCTGGTCGCCGCGAAGTCTGGCTTGTCGGTCAGGTTCTCCGGATCGCCACGCGGATGTTGGTCGGCGCGTCGGTCCCCTTTACCGCCTCTAAGAGCGTGTTTGAGAAGGGTCACGGCCATCTTCTGAGCAGCGTGGCGGTTGCGGCGATGGTGATGAGGGCTTCGGCGACGGCGGTGAGTTGCGCGTAGTCGCGCACCAGGCGGCGGCAC
>NZ_SMAK01000018.1 GCF_004346195.1 Tepidamorphus gemmatus
CACTTCGCCTTCAACATGCTCCGCCGCGTCCACGACAAGCGATCCATCAAGCTGCGCAGAAAACGGGCTGCACGCAACAACCAGTACCTTCAGCACATACTCCAGCCCCCAGCCCGTTAACCCGGATTCAGAGCCGTGGAAGTGTCAAGGTTACGGTTGACGAGTTTTCGCGCCGTCCCATAGTGTTTCGACCGTACCCGGCCCCGCCGCCGGCCCGGAAGGGGGGCGTCGAAGGGAGCAAGCGACCGGGACGCCCCAACGGAGGACCACCATGACCGCACCGCTTCGTCCGCTCCGCGCCTTGGCGGTGGGCGCCGCCTTGTCTGCGTTTGCCGGCCCCGCGCTGGCCGATCTCGTGATCTCGAACTGGGACGGCTACATGGCGCCGGACGCGATCGCGGGCTTCACGGCGGCGACGGGCGAGGCCGCGGAGATGGTCGTGCACGCCACCAACGAGGAGATCATGGGCAAGCTCATCGCCTCGGGCGGCAAGGGCTTCGACGTGGTCTTCGTATCCTCGCCCTTCGCCGAGGTGCTGAACAAGATGGGGCTGCTGGAGCCCATCGACCCGGCGAAGGTGCCCAACCTCGCCAACCTCTATCCCGAGGCGACGGCGCTGCCGCACGACCCGGGCAATACCTTCTCTGTGCCCTATGCCTGGGGTACCACGGGCCTGTGCTACCGCTCCGACCTGGTCTCGCCCGAACCGACGAGCTGGAAGGACCTGCTGACCCCGTCCGAAGCCAACAGGGGCAAGGTCACGCTGCTCGGTACCGACCGCTGGCTGCTGGCTGCCGGCTTCTTGGCGCGCGGTTACTCGGTCAATGACACCGACCCGGCCCATCTCGACGAGGTCGTGGCCGACCTCACGGCCGCCAAGTCCACCATGCTGGCCTTCGACGACACGACCTTCTATTCCAAGCTGGTTTCGGGCGAGGCCACGCTGGCGCATGCCTGGGACGGCTGGTGCAACTACGGCATCGCCGAGAACCCCGCGATCAGGTTCACCGTGCCGGTCGAGGGGTCCGACCTGTGGGTGGACACGATGGTCGTGCTCAAGGCGTCGAACAACAAGGACGGCGCCTTCAAGTTCATCAACTACATCCTCGATGCCGACAACCACCGCTGGGCGGCTGAGAACATCCTCTACAAGGTGCCCAACAAGCCGGCGATGGATAGTCTGTCGCCTGATCTGGTCGCCAAGTTCCCGAACATGGGCATGACTCCCGCCGAGCTCCTGAAGCTCGAGCAGCTGCGCGACGTCGGCGACGCGGCGCGCGCCTATTCGCGGGCAGTCTCGGCGGTCAAGGCCGCAAACTGACGCGGGCGGGGATGGGCCTGGTGGTCCGCCCCGACCGAACAGTACTGTCCAGCATGCCCCTGCACACCGCCCGTTCGACCGCGTTGATGGCTCCGGCGCTGGCCTGGCTGGTGGCCCTGATGGTCCTGCCCTGCGCGCTGGTCCTCGCGCTGGCCTTCTTCCGGCGCGGGATCTACGGCGGGATCGACTACACCTTCACTCTCGAGAACTTCGCGCTGCTGGCCGATCCGCTCTATGCCGGCATCTTTCTCACCTCGGCCCGTGTCGCCGGCCTCGCCACGGCGATCGCGGTGGTGATCGGCTACGGCGCGGCCTATGCCATCGCCGCCGCGCCGCGCCGCCGCCAGCCGCTGCTGTTGTTCCTGGCGGTGTTGCCGTTCTGGTCCAACTACCTGATCCGCACCTATGCCTGGATCGTGCTGCTCAACCGCGAGGGGCTGCTGACGCAGGGCCTGCGGCTGCTGGGCTACACGGGCGAGCCGCCGTCGCTTCTCTACACCGAGGGGGCGGTGATCACGGGACTGGTCTACAACTATCTGCCCTTCGTCATCCTGGCCTGCTACGCGCCGCTGTCGCGACTGAACCCCGAGCTTGCGGAAGCCTCGCGCGATCTGGGCGCCGGGCGCTTCACCACCTTCCGGCGCGTGGTCCTTCCCGTGACGTTGCACGGCGTGGCCGCGGGGGCCGTCTTCGTCTTCGTGCTGTCGATCGGCAACTTCGTCACCCCGGCGCTGCTGGGCGGGGGCAAGTTCCAGATGATCGGCAACCTCGTCTATGCACAGTTCCTCACCGCCAACGACTGGCCCTTCGGCGCGGCCCTGTCAACGGCGCTGATCGCCATCATGCTGGTGCTGCTGCTCGTGCAGGCGCGGGCGACGGAGCGCGGGGCGGGACAGGCGCGGGAGGCCACCGATGGCTGAACCCGCGCCCGCCGTTCGCCGGGCGCTGGGCGCCCACCTCGCGCTGGTCTTCGCCTTCCTCTACGCGCCGATCGCCGTTCTGGCGGCGCTGTCGTTCAACGACGGCGGGCTGCCGACAGTCTGGACCGGCTTCTCGACGAAATGGTACGCGGCGCTTCTCGGCAATGCCGAGATCCTCGGTGCCGCGCGGAACACGCTGATCGTCGGCATCGTCTCCACCGCGATCGCCACCGTGCTCGGCACGGCCCTGGCGTTGGGCATCGAGACACGGGCGCGCCGGGGCCGGGCCATCGAGGCGCTGGTCTTTGCGCCCATGATCATCCCCGACATCGTGCTGGCGATCGCGCTGCTGTCGTTCTTCTCGCTGCTCGGGGTCCCGATGGGCCTGCACACGATCATCGTCAGCCACGTGGTCTTCAACCTGGCCTTCGTCTCGGCCGTGGTGCGGGCGCGGCTGAAGGGGTTCGACTGGTCGGTGACGGAGGCCTCGCGCGACCTCGGCGCCAGCGCCGCCACCACGTTCCGCAGGGTGACGCTGCCGCTGATCCTGCCCGCGGTCGTGGCCGGGGCGCTCCTGGCCTTCACGCTCTCGGTCGACGAGTTCATCATCGCCTTCTTCACCGCCGGGTCCGGGCGGGCTTCCACGACGCTGCCGATGCAGATCTACGCGATGATCCGCTTCGGCGTGACGCCCGAGGTCAATGCCCTGGCGGTGATCGTCATGCTGGTGTCGGTCGCGGCCGTGACGCTGGCGCAGCGGTTCGACCGCGGGATGGTCGCGCGATGAGCGTGCTTCTGGCCATCGAGGGCGTGACACGGCGTTTCGGCCCGGTGACGGCGCTTGACCGCGTGACCCTCGAGATCCGCGAGAACGAGTTCTTCGCACTCCTCGGCGCCTCGGGGTCAGGCAAGACGACGCTCCTGCGGATGCTCGCCGGCTTCGAGCAGCCCCAGGAAGGGAGGATCCGGCTCGACGGCGCCGACATCACCCGGTTGCCGCCGGAGCGCAGACCGGTGAACCTGATGTTCCAGTCCTACGCGCTGTTCCCGCACATGACTGTGCGCGGCAACGTCGCCTACGGGCTGGAGATGGAGCGCCTGCCGCGACGCGAGATCGACGCGCGGGTGAACGAGATCCTGGAGACGACCCAGCTTGCGGCGCTGGCCGAGCGCAGGCCCGATCAGCTTTCGGGCGGCCAGAAGCAGCGCGTGGCGCTGGCCCGCGCGCTGGTGAAGCGGCCGCGGCTGCTGCTTCTGGACGAGCCCCTGGGCGCGCTGGACAAGAAGCTTCGCGCGGCGATGCAGCTCGAACTCAAACGGTTGCAGCACGAGGTCGGGATCACCTTCGTCGTGGTGACGCACGATCAGGAGGAAGCGCTCGTCATGGCCGACCGCATCGCCATCCTGAGGGACGGACGCGTCGAGCAGGTGGGCACGCCGCACGAGGTCTACGAGGCCCCGTCGAACCGCAATGTCGCGGATTTCATCGGCCTGATGAACTTCTTCGAGGAGGGCGGCCGCACCCTGGCGATCAGGCCCGAGCGCATCGCGCTGTTCCCGACCGAGGCTGACCGGACGGTCGCAGGCCGGGTCGTCGCGCGGGCCTATCACGGCCTCGATCTGATGGTGCACGTTGCAACCCCGCTCGCGCCGCAGCCGCTGGTGGTGCGGGTCACGGCCGATGCCGCCGACCGGCGCCCGGTTGCGGAGGGCGATTCCGTCACGCTCGGCTGGAACACGGCCGATGTCCGAACCTTCGAGTCCTGAAGAGGGAGCTACCATGGCCCAGAAGACCTTTGCCTTCTTCCCCGAAGCGGCCTACGGCCCGGCGCTGAATTCGGTCGGGATTGCCCAGGCCGTCCAGGCGCTGGGCCACAGGGCGGTGTTCCTGTCCGACCCGGGCTTCGTGGCGGTCTACGAGGGTTACGGTTTCGAGGCCCATCCGGTGGCCCTGTCGGAACCGATGCCGCCCGAGCAGATGGCGAAGTTCTGGGAGGACTTCATCAATGGCCACATCCCGAACTTCCGCAAGTCGCCCTACGAGCAGATCGACACCTACGTGAAGGACTGCTGGACGGCGATCGTCGAAAGCGCCAAGTGGGCGCAGAAGGATCTGCCGGGCGTCCTGTCGCGCGTGAAGCCGGATGTCATCGCGGTGGACAACGTCATCCTCTTCCCGGCGATCAAGCAGTATGGCGTACCCTGGGTGCGCATCATCTCGTGTTCTGAGAACGAGATCGAGGACGAGGACATCCCGCCCCACCTTTCGGGCTGCGGCGAGAAGGACTACGCCTGTCACCGAGCCTTTCGCGAACGCTTCAACGAGGTCATCAAGCCGATCCACGACGATTTCAACGCCTTCCTCGAGCAGAACGGCGAGGCGCCGTATCCCCTGGGCCAGTTCTTCGAGACCTCGCCCTACCTCAATCTGCTGCTCTACCCCGAGCCGGTGAAGTTCACCCGCCGCCACCCGCTCGACCCGGCGCGGTTCCAATATCTAGAGGGCTGCGTGCGGAAGGAGGCGCCCTACGAGGTGCCGACCTTCGCCCGCAACAACGACGGGCCTCTGATCTATGTCTCCTTTGGCTCCCTGGGCGCGGGGGACACAGAGCTTCTGAAGCGGATCATCGCCGCGATCGGCAAGTCCCGCTTCCGCGCCCTCGTCAACATCGGCGACTATGCCTCCGCCTATTCCGACCTGCCGGACAATGTGCACGTGTCGAACTGGTTCCCGCAGCCCTCGGTCATCCCGCAGGTCGATGCGGTGATCCACCACGGCGGCAACAACTCCTTCACCGAGTGCCTCTATTTCGGCAAGCCCGCGATCATCATGCCCTACGTCTGGGACGGCCACGACAACGCCACCCGGGTGCAGGAGACCGGGCACGGCTTCAAGATGCCGCGCTACGACTGGACTGAGACCGAGCTTCTGGCCAAGCTCGAGGCCTGCCTCGCCGACAAGGCCATGGCGGCCCGTCTCGCGGCCACCTCGCGCCACATGCAGGCGCAGAACGGCCCGACCAAGGCGGCCAAGCTGCTGGAGGGGCTTCTGGCTTGAGCACCGCCCCGCATCTGCACGACGCTTCCACCCGCCAGGATCTGCTGGACTGGGGCCCCCAGCCCGACGCGATCTCGGGCGCCTCGCACTCGACCGGCCGGCTCGTGCACAAGGGGCCGGACAACCGGCCAGAGGTCGGCATCTGGGTCTGCACCCCGGGCTGTTGGCGCCTGACCATTCCGCGGGACGAATTCTGCCACTTCGTTGCCGGTCGGGCGACCTACAGGCACGACGGCGGCGAGGTGATCGAGATCACGCCCGGCACGGTCGTGTGCTTCCCCGCCGGCTGGACGGGAACCTGCGAGGTGCACGAGACCTTGCGTAACACCTACTACCTGACCGACAGGGAGCCCGCGCCATGAACCCGCCGCACCGGTCCGACCCCACCGTGGTCGCACCGGAGGGAGAGGAAGTCGTTATCGCCCCCGGTTCCGCCAAGTTCTCCGGCGCCGGATGGAGCGGCACCTGCATCGTTACCGAAACCGCGACCGAGGCCTGCATGAGCCGACAGGAGCCGACATGACCGCAACGCCGCTGATGCGCAGACCGCTCGAACAGACCGACCTCGTGGACTGGGGCGTGATTCCGACCATGCTGGAAGGCGCCTCGCACACCTCCGGACGTGTGATCCATAGAGGCCCGAACGGCGAGAGCGAATGCGGGCTCTGGGTCTGCACGCCGGGCAAGTGGGCCTGCCACGTCACCCGCGACGAGTTCTGCCACTTCCTCGATGGCCGCTGCACCTATGTCCACGAGAGCGGCGAGATCATCGAGATCATGCCCGATACCGTCGCCTTCTTCCCGCAGGGCTGGAAGGGCGTCTGCACCGTCCACGAGACGGTCCGCAAGGTGTACATGATCCGCTGACCGCCATGGCCTTCGACCCCGCCCGCCCGGTCTTCTACCTCTGCCCCGACTGGCTGCCGATGGCGGGGCCGGGGCGTCCCTCGCTCGACCCCGCCACATGGGAGGAGGTCGGCCGCACCGCCGAGGCCACGCCGGAGGAGATGCAGCGCGTGCTCGACGCTGCCAACCGGGCGCAGGCGGCCTGGAAGCGGCGCGACGCCAAGTCGCGCGCGAAGCTGCTCCACGATCTCGCCCATCGAATCGAGACGGCCGACCATCGGCCGGGCGCCATCCTGATGAGCCGTGAGATGGGCAAGCCCTATCCCGAGGCCATCGGCGAGATCGCCAACTGCGCGCAGGTGTTCCGCTACTATGCCGAGATGGCGCGGGACGAGGCCGGCAAGGTCGCCGGCACCACGCAGGTGGGCTCCTTCCAGCACGTGCGCTACGAGCCCTGCGGCGTGTCGGTGCACATCATGCCGTTCAACTTCCCTGTCCTCTTGCTGTGCTGGAGCGTGGCGGCCTCGCTGGCGGCGGGAAACGCCTGCGTCATCAAGCCAGCCCCGGCCACGACGCTCTGTACGCTGGACTTCATGAAGCATTTCTGCGGTCTCCCGGAGGGGCTCGTTTCCTGCCTGCCCGGCGGCGCGGCGCTGGCCGAGGCGCTGATCACCTCGCCGCAGACCCATGCCGTGGCCTTCACGGGCTCGGTGGCGGCGGGCCGCGCGGTGGGGGCCGCGGCGGGGCGGGCGATGAAGCCCGCGGTGATCGAGGCCGGCGGCTCGGACCCGATGATCGTCTGCGACAGCGCACCCCTGGAGATCGCCGCGGCAGGGGCGGTGACGGCGGCCTTCCACATGTCCGGCCAGGTCTGCACTTCGGCCGAACGGCTCTACGTCTTCGACGGTATCCACGACGCCTTCGTCGCAGAGTTCGTGCACCAGACGCTGCGCCTGCGGATCGGCAACGGGCTGGCACGGAGCGAGATCGGCCCCCTGGTCAGCGAGGCGGCGCGCGCCCGGGTGATGCGTCTCGTGGACGATGCCGTTGCCAAGGGCGCAAGGGTGGAGACCGGGGGGCGAATCCCCCCGGACCAGCCCAAGGGCTGGTTCTACGAGCCGACTATCCTGACCGGCTGCCGGGAGGACATGGCGCTGTTCTCCGAGGAGTGCTTCGGCCCCGTCGCGGCCATCGTCCGCGTGGCCAGCCTCGAGGAGGCGATCGAGCGGGCCAACGCCTCGCCCTTCGGCCTCGGCGCCTCGGTCTTCACCACCCGGCTCGACGAGGCGATGGAGGCGGCGGATCGGCTGGAGGCAGGCATGGTCTGGGTCAATAACCCGCTGATCGACAACGAAGCATTACCTTTCGGCGGCTGGAAGGCCTCGGGCCTCGGCCGGGAACTGGGGCGGCAGGGACTCGATGCGTTCCGGCGGTCGAAGATGGTCGTCATCGACCACAGGCCCGCGTTGCAGGACTGGTGGTATCCCTATCCCGACGACTGGTTCCTCGACGGCGGCGGGCGCAAGACCACCTGACGGGCGGCTGCGCGCCAGCCCCTCCCGGGCGGTCGTCGCGGCCGCCGGCCGGGGCGGCAAGGCAGCGGCGGGTGGGTTCGGGCGCCGACCTGCAGCCTGCCTCCTGACGGGTGCGCGTCGGCAGGGCGACACGACCGATGCCTGCGTCTGGCGCTGGCAGGAACGCTTCGCCGAGGAAGGGGGGCGAGGGCCTGCTGCGCGGCAAGACCCGGACATCGCGCATCAAGCCGCCCGAACAGGTGGTGATCGATCGGGTCTTGGCGCTGCCCACCATCGGACAGTGGGGCATGCAGGCGGTCGATCTGCGCTTGTGTCTGGCACTGAACGTAGAGCGAGAAGGTCTCGTGGAACTGGCCGAAGTAGGCACCGCCGTTGAGGGCGAGCAGTTCCGAGCCGTTCAGATGAAAACGGATGGTCGTCACGGTTTCTGCCGGGCCGGGTAAGTGTTCCTGCGGCGGGCCGTGCAGGCGTTTCAGCGTCTCGATCTCGGCCTCCGAGAAGACGGTGCGGCCGACCTCCTCCGCCGTGCCGAAGACCGCGCGGAAGAGGTCGATATGGAAGCGGCTTCGGTCCGTTCGGCATTCGCGAAAGCAACGCACGGCAGGCGTGACGTCATGTGCGCTTCTCCGGCTGCGACCGCGCATGGGGCGCCGAGTGGTGCTCGTGCACGATGCGCCAGCGCCCTTCCCGCTTCTCGAGGCCGAGCGTCAGGCGGCAGACGGGCGCCGCCGAGCCGCCGATGCGCAACAGGCCGCTCGCGAAGGCCACGCGCTCGCCCGCCGTCACCCGCAAATCCTCGATGACGAAGAGATCGGGCGCCGGTCGTCCATAGGCGTAGAACAGGTCCCACGTCTTGCGGTAGGCCTCGAGGCCCAGCGACTGCAAGGGCTCCGGCACGTCGAACATGACGATGTCCTCGCCATGATCAGCGATAATCCCCTCCATGTCGCCCGCCTGGATGGCGCGCTCCCAGCAGCGGATGAGAGAGGTGACTTCGGCAGCCGCATCCACGGCTCACCCCGCGGGGATCTCCGGCTCTACGAGCCGCGTCAGGAGCTCGAAGGACTGCTGCCAGCCCAGGCGACAGGCCTCGGGCGGTATGGCGTCGGGCAGCCCCGCCTGCTCCACCGTGAGCTCCGTGCCGACGGAGACGGGGCGCAGGGTGTAGGTCATCAGCATCTCGCCGGGCAGGCCCTCGTCGTCGAAGCGGTCGGTGGCGACGAGCTTCTCGTTCGGTTTCACCTCGCGGTAGCTGCCGCCGAAGCCGTGCCTGTGCCCGGTGCCGAGATTGATGAAGCTCATGCGGTAATGCCCGCCCTCGCGCAGGTCCAGCTCGTGCACCTCGGCCACGAAGCCGTCGGGCGGGTTCCATTTGGCGATCGCCGCAGGCGTTGTCAGCGCGCGCCAGAGGCGCTCGGGCGGCGCGCGGAAAACGCGGATTTGGGTCAGTGTGTAGGGCATGGCCGCTCCGTTCAAGCCGGTCGTGTGGAATCCACCGTGACCATCCAGGGCACGCCGAACCGGTCGGTGACCATGCCGAAACAGGGTGACCAGAATGTCGGGCCGATCGGCATGGTGATGCGGCCGCCGTCGGCCAGCGCATCGAAAGCGTGACGGGCGTCGCTCTCGCTGTCGTATTGCAGGGAGAGCGAAAAACCGCCCAGAGACTGCCCGGTCATCGCACCGCCATCGGACAGCATCACGCGCGCCTCACCGATGAGCAAACTGGCGTGCATGATCTTGTTCTCGAATCCGGCCGGCAGTCGCCCGTCCGGATGCGGGTCGGGGCTTTCCGAGAACCGCATTTTCATGTCCACCTTGGCCCCCAGGGCTCTTTCGTAAAATCCCAAGGCTTCCTCGGCTCGCCCGTTGAAGTGCAGGTATGGCTCAATCTTCATCGCGATTTCCTTCGCTTGCGGGAGGACAAGAGCATCGCGATATGGCGTTTCAGATGTTCGATCGCATCGAGCGCCATGCGCGGATCGTTCATCGCCTTGGCGAGCACGAAGCCGCCCTGCAGCACCGTCTGGATGTGAAACGCGAGGCTCTCCGCGCTCCAGCCGGCTTGCGGCGCGTACCTCTGCTTTGCCGCTTCGATGGTCGGCACGAGGGTTTGCGCATGCGCCGCAATCCCCGCGCCGCACGCCGCCTGAAGCGTCGGGTGGCTGGCAAAGGTCTCCTGCACCAGGGTACCGAGCAGACAGGTGAACTCGGGTAGCGCGCCGCGCACCAGCGCCGCACGGAAGTCGAGATAGGCGAGCAGCCGCGCGCGCGGATCGTCGATCTTCCGGTAGGGCGCATTCGCAAAGAGCTCACCCGTCGTCTCGTTCCAATGGGCAATCGCCGCGAGCGCCGCGGCTTCCTTGCTGTCGAAGTGATGGAAGAAGCTGCCCTTGGTGACACTTGCCGCCGCGCACAGGTCGTCGATCGTCGTGGCGGTGTAGCCCTTGGTGCGGAATACGGTGAGCGCGGCGTCGAGAACGCGCCGGCGCGACCCTTCGCCCCGCGGCGTTGCCGCCGGTCTTTGCTCTGCTGCTGCCGCCCTTTGCGCCGCCATGCTCGTGTCCATACCAATTGGTTGGTATAGAACTAGACCAACTGATCGGTATGGTCAAGGACATCGACGCGTGACGCTTGTCCGTTGTTCGCCTGCGGGCGTGCATTCTCTGCTGCCTCTGCTGCGAAGGATCGGTCTGCATCGCCCCTCGTTCTCGCTCGCAGCAGCGCAGCGGCGAGGTCGGCTCGAGTGCGCCCGTACGGTTGCACGCCTGCCGATGCAGGATGCGGCTGACGGTCGCCGGCACGACGCCGATCGCCGCGACGATCTGCGTACCGGTCCGGCGCCGCCGAGCCTGCCAGTTCTTCCGATCCGCCAAACCGACAGCCCGGCCCGCGCTGATCTGCCCGATGGCGCGGCCGCGCTCGGGCGATGGTTGCCTCGCCGCTGCGTGGATGCAATGCTTGGCGACGTCCCCCTCAGAAACGTCCTTGCCGGATCGCGCCGATGCTCTGGGATTTCTCCCTCGCAACCTCGCTCAAGGCATTGGTCCGCACCTGGCCGTTCGTCCTCGCGCGGATGCTCGTCTACGGACTTGTGGCGATGGCCTATGTGCTGGCGACAGGCACCGGTGCGACGGTTGGCTGGGGGCTCGGCGCGCTCGGCGAGCCGGGCTTCCGCCTCGCGGCGACAGTCATTGGCGGCGCTGCCGGATTCGGCATCGTTTCCCTGTTCCTGTTTCTGGCCCGCGAATGGTTTCTGTACGTGCTGAAGGCCGGGCACATCGCCATGCTGGTGGCGGTGCTCGACGGCGTGCCGCTGCCCTCGGGACTCGCCCAGCTGCCCACCGCAGCGCGGGTGGTCAGGGCACGCTTCATCGAAGCCAATGTGCTGTTCGTCGTCGACCGGATGGTGATGGGGGTGATCCGGGTCGTCAGCGGAATCGTCGATGTCGCCTCGACGGTGGTGCCGGTGCCCGGTCTCGCGCGGCTGGTGCGGGCCGTGCTCAAGGTTGCGCTCGGCTTCGTCGACGAGGTGATCCTCGCCTACAACATCCGCATCGGATCCACCAATCCGTTCCAGACAGCGCAGGACGCCCTGGTTCTCTATGCCCAGAACGCGGGCTGGATCCTCAAGAACGCGATCTGGCTGGTGCTGATGGTCTGGAGCATGACATTTCTGGCCTTCCTGGTCTTCCTTGTGCCAGCGGCGATCGCGCTGCACCTGTTCCCGGGACCCGTCGCCAATCTCGGCTTCGTCCTGGCGATGGTCTTCGCGCTCTGCCTCAAGGCGGCACTTCTCGAGCCCTTCGCCGTCGCCTCGCTGATCCAGGTCTACTTCCGCGCCATCGAGGGCCAGACACCCCGCGCCGACTGGCGCGCGCATCTCGACGAGGTGTCGTCGCGCTTCCGCGGACTCGGTGCTGCGGCCCGCAGCTTCGCCGCGTCACCGACCGATCGGCCGGCTGCACCAGCACGATCGGACGCGGCCTGACAGCAATCCCTCGCGCGAACAGGTGACGGTCACGGTCCAGGCCGATCAGCTGCGGGCGATCCGGCTGGCCGCGCACCGGGATCTGCGGTCGTCGCGCCATATCCGTTTGGTCTATGATCTCCTGGCCTGGCGCGTTCGCGTGCTGAGACAGGTCCGAGGTGGGCGTGGAGCCACGTACGATCCTGATCACCGGCTGTTCCAGCGGCATCGGAGCCGATGCGGCGCGGACGCTTCTGCTCCGCGGCTGGCGGGTGTTTGCCGCTGCGCGCAAGTGGCAGGACGTCGCGCGGCTGGCCGGCGAGGGGCTGGAGGCCGTCCATCTCGACTATGCCGACGAGGTTTCCATCGCGCGTGCCGTGGAAGACGTGCTCGCTGCGACCGGCGGCCGGCTCGACGCCATCTTCAACAATGGCGCCTATGCGCTGCCGGGCGCGGTCGAGGACCTGCCGACCGAGGGCCTGCGCGCCCAGTTCGAGGCGAACCTGTTCGGCTGGCATGCGCTGACGCGGCGCGTGATCCCGGTCATGCGCCGCCAGCGCGGCGGCCGCATCGTCCAGTGTTCCTCGGTGCTCGGTTACATCCCGATGAAGTACCGGGGCGCCTACATCGCCTCCAAGTTTGCGCTGGAGGGACTGAGCGAGACGCTCAGGCTCGAACTTCTCGGCACCGGCATCGAGGTCGTGCTGATCCAGCCCGGTCCGATCGCCACGCGGTTCGACACCAACGCGCTGTCGGCAATGCGCGCCACGATCGATATCGAGGGATCGGTGCATCGCGAGGAATACCATCGCCGCATCGCGCGCATGGAGCGCGGCGGATCGTCGTCGCCGTTCAAGCTCGGTCCGCAGGCCGTCACCGCCGCGCTGATCCGGGCGCTCGAGGCACCTCGCCCGCGGCCGCGCTACCGGGTGACGGTGCCAAGCCATGTCGCGGCGCTCCTGCGCCGGGCGCTGCCGACCTCGGCGCTGCACCGCTTCCTCGCCCGCGCCTCCGACCGGGAGACGTGACAGCGTGCGCGCGCGCGCCATGTCTGGTAAGAGCGTGTTCGGTCGGGGCGAGGATCCCGGCTCCGGAACGAGATGAGATGACGGCGTTCTTCACCGACTATGTCGTTGGCATCGCCCTCGCCGCGGTGGCTGTGGTGTTGCTGCTCGGCCTCCTCAATATGATGCGCGGCGGCAGCCCGAACCTGTCCCAGAAGCTCATGCGCTGGCGTGTCGGCCTGCAGTTCCTCGCGATCTGCGTGATCATGGTGGCCATCTGGCTGATGCACGACTGAGCGGCGAGGCGATCGGCGGGTGCAGCGGGGCGGCAAGCGATGGTCGTGCTCAACAAGATCTACACGAGAACCGGCGATGACGGCACCACCGGGCTGTCGACGGGCGAACGGCGGCCGAAATACGATCTCAGGGTTTCCGCCTACGGGACCGTCGACGAGACGAATGCGGCGATCGGTCTGGCCCGGCTGCATACCGGCGCCGACCCGGCGCTCGCCGAGCTCGACGCGATGCTCGCGCGCATCCAGAACGACCTGTTCGATCTCGGCGCCGATTTGTGCACGCCGGACAGCGGCGAGGAACTCGGCTGGGAGCCGCTGAGGATCGTGCCGCAACAGGTCGAACGGCTCGAGCGCGAGATCGACATGCTGAATTCGGAGCTGACGACGCTGCGTTCCTTCGTGCTGCCTGGCGGAAGCCCGGCGTCCGCCCATCTGCATCTCGCGCGCACGATCTCGCGCCGGGCCGAACGGCTGATGGTCGAATTGGCCGCGCAGCCGGGCGAGCGGGTCGGGGAGGCAGCTTTGAGGTTCATCAACCGCCTGTCGGACTTCCTGTTCGTTGCGAGCCGCTGGGCCAATGGCAAGGGTGCGAACGAGGTGCTCTGGGTTGCCGGCCAGAACCGCTGAGCGACGTTAAGACGGACCGATCGATGGTCCATCATCCCCGGCCTGGCGCATGGACGGACGGGCGGCGATGATCGTGCACATGGCGATGAGGCTGCTGGCCGCCGTGCGGCGGCAGAGACCCCCATCCAGCCCACTTGAATGGGGGGCGCTCCGCCTGTGAGGGGGCGACGGCAAGAAGTGGTCCGCTGCCGTTCGTCGGCGACGATTTCTCCGGGACCGATGTGGAGAATGTCCTGTAGGATGCGGCCCCGTCGAGGACGAGGCGATATGCGGCAGGGGGCGGCGGCCGATGTTCATTCCACTCAGCGATGCCAATGCGTTGCGGCATCTGCGCTTCCAGTACGTTACCGTCACGCTGATCGCGATCAATATGCTGGTCTATGTCTTCTTCGTCTCCGGCGTGTTCGGCGATGCGCTGGAGGCGACGGCCTATTCCTTCGGCGTGGTGCCGGCTGTCTATAACGACTATGCGACGCTGCCGGAGGAGTACGATCTCATTCCGGCCTGGGCGACGCTGATCACCTATCAGTTCGTGCATGGCGGGTTCCTGCACCTTGTCGGCAACATGCTGTTCCTGTGGGTGTTCGGCGACAATGTCGAGGACGCGCTGGGCCATTTCCGGTTTCTGGTCTTCTACCTCTTGTGCGGCGTGGCCGCGGCGCTGGTGCACGACCTCGTGCATCCGACATCGGAGGTGCCGCTGGTCGGTGCCAGCGGCGCGGTTTCGGGCGTCATCGCCGCCTATCTGATGCTGCATCCACGCGTGCAGGTCTGGGTGCTGGTGCTGTGGCGGGTGCCGTTGCGGCTGCGCGCGGTCTGGGTGCTGAGCTTCTGGGTGCTGCTGCAGGTCGGCATGCTTTTCGGCGCCGACGAGCAGGACAATACGGCCTGGTGGGCGCATATCGGTGGGCTGGCCGCCGGTGCCGTGCTGGTCCTCGTCATGCGGCGGCCGGGGGTGGTGCTGTTCGACAGGGATCTGCCTCGGGTGTCGCAGCTGCGCGGCGGACGTTCCGGCCAGCGTTGACTTGGCGAATACCCGCAATTACGGTCCGCCCCGCCCGGGTCAGCGCCGCGCCGCCCAGGCGGGGCCGGCAAGGCCGCAGCCGGCATCGGCGGCAGTGCGGCTTGTCCCGGATCCGTTCATTTCCCCACCGAGGGAGTTGCACTCCATGAAGGTACTGGTGCCCGTCAAGCGGGTGGTCGACTACAATGTCAAGATCAGGGTCAAGGGCGACGGGTCCGGCGTCGATCTGGCCAATGTGAAGATGTCGATGAATCCGTTCGACGAGATCGCCGTGGAAGAGGCGATCCGGCTGAAGGAGAAGGGCAAGGCCGACGAGATCGTCGCCGTCTCCATTGGTCCGGCCCAGGCCGCCGAAACCATCCGCACTGCGCTGGCGATGGGTGCTGACCGCGGCATTCTGGTCAAGACAGACGGGCCGGTGGAGCCGCTGGCCGTCGCCAAGATCCTCAAGGCGATCGTGGAAGCGGAAGCACCCGGACTGGTCATCCTCGGCAAGCAGGCGATCGACGACGATGCCAACCAGACCGGCCAGATGCTGGCTGCGCTGCTCGGCTGGCCCCAGGGCACCTTCGCCTCCAAGGTCGAGATCGGCGATGGCTCGGTCACCGTCACGCGCGAAGTCGACGGCGGCCTTCAGACGGTGCGGCTGCAGGCACCGGCGATCGTCACCACCGATCTGCGCCTCAACGAGCCGCGCTACGCCTCGCTGCCGAACATCATGAAGGCAAAGAAGAAGCCGATCGAGGAGAAGACGCCGGGCGACTATGGCGTCGATGTCGCGCCGCGCCTGCAGATTCTCAAGACGAGCGAGCCGCCCGGCCGCAAGGCCGGCGTGAAGGTGGAGTCCGTTGCCGCGCTGGTCGACAAGTTGAAGAATGAAGCGGGAGTGATCTGATGGCCGTTCTGCTGATCGCGGAGCACGACAACTCCGAGCTGAAGGACCTCACCGCCAAGACGATGAGCGCCGCCAAGGCGATCGGCGGCGAGATCGACGTTCTGGTCGCGGGCAAGGGCTGTGCCAGCGTCGCAGAGGCCGCAGCCAGGCTCGACGGTGTCCGCAAGGTCCTGCTGGCGGAGGCCGACGGTCTCGAGCACAAGCTCGCCGAGCCGATGGCGGCACTCGTTGCCTCGCTTGCCGGCGGCTACGACGCGATCGTCGCGGCGGCGACCACGAGCGCAAAGAACTTCATGCCGCGCGTCGCTGCGCTGCTGGATGTGATGCAGGTCTCAGAGATCACCGCGGTCGTGGCGCCCGACACCTTCGAGCGGCCGATCTATGCGGGCAACGCGATCCAGACCGTGAAATCGACCGATCCGAAGAAGGTCGTCACCGTTCGGGCGACGGCGTTCCCGGCGGTGGGCTCCGGCGGCTCGGCTGTGGTTGAGACGGTAAGCGTGCCCGAGCTTCCCGCCGTCTCGGAGTTCCTGGGCGAGGAGTTGACCAAGTCGGACCGTCCTGAACTGACATCCGCCCGGGTAGTGGTCTCGGGCGGCCGCGGCATGGGCAGCCACGAGAACTTCGAGAAGTATCTGATGCCGGTCGCCGACCGGCTGGGGGCGGCGATCGGCGCCAGCCGCGCGGCGGTCGATGCCGGCTACATGTCGAACGATTACCAGGTCGGCCAGACCGGCAAGGTGGTCGCTCCGGATCTCTACATCGCCGTCGGAATCTCGGGTGCGATCCAGCACCTGGCCGGCATGAAGGATTCGAAAGTCATCGTCGCCATCAACAAGGACGAGGAGGCACCGATCTTTCAGGTCGCCGACTATGGCCTCGTCGGCGACCTGTTCCAGGTGCTCCCGGAACTGGAACAGGAACTGGCGAAGGCCGGGAAGTGAGGCGGTGCCGATTCGGCTTCACGGCGGCGTGCCGCCGTGCTAGCCCGTGGCAGGCAGTATCAGGAGAGACCCAAGCGTGACCGACGACACCGGCGTGGGCACCATCCGCAAGGTCGGCGTGATCGGCGCCGGCCAGATGGGCAATGGCATCGCGCATGTCTGCGCGGCGGCCGGCTTCGAGGTCAAGCTCAACGATATCAGTCGCGAGCGCATCGAGTCGGGGCTGGCCACGATCAACGGCAACCTGGCCCGGCAGGTCGCCTCCGGACGCATCACCGAGGAGACGCGGCAGAAGGCCCTGTCGCTGATCACGGTGGCACCGACCCTGGCCGATCTCGGCGATGCTGATCTCGTGATCGAGTCGGCGGTGGAGAACGAGGAAGTCAAACGCAAGATCCTCCGCGAGCTCTGCCCGCTGCTCAAGCCCGAGGCGATCCTCGCCACCAACACGTCCTCCATCTCGATCACGCGTCTTGCGGCGGCGACCGACCGGCCGGAACGGTTCATCGGCATCCACTTCATGAATCCGGTGCCGGTGATGGAGCTGGTCGAACTGGTCCGCGGCATCGCCACCGAGGACTCGACGTTCGAGACTGCCCGCGCCTTCGTCGAACGGCTCGGCAAGACCATCGCGGTGTCCGAGGATTTTCCGGCCTTCATGGTCAACCGCATCCTGCTGCCGATGATCAACGAGGCGATCTACACCCTCTACGAGGGGGTCGGATCGGTCGAGGCGATCGACACGGCGATGCGGCTCGGCGCGCGGCATCCGATGGGACCGCTGGAGCTTGCCGACTTCATCGGCCTCGATACCTGCCTGTCGATCATGCAGGTCCTCTACGAAGGCCTTGCCGATTCCAAGTATCGTCCGTGTCCGCTGCTGGTGAAGTACGTCGAGGCGGGTTGGCTCGGCCGCAAGACCCAGCGCGGCTTCTACGACTATCGGGGCGAGAAGCCGGTTCCCACCCGCTGATGACCGTCGCCCGTCGCCTGCGGGCGCGGCGCCGATTAACCACACCGCTACACCTCGGGTTAAGCTGTGCCGCCTAGCGTGCGGTCGAGAGGCCGTGGAGGGCCACCGCATGGATCCCGCGATCGCCGTATCGGCCATCATCGCCCGTCACCGCGCCGATGCGGCGATGGCGGTGGCCGCGAAGATGAAGGACATGAACATGGCGGCCGCACAGCGCCTGCTGGAGACCGTGTCGGACAGTGTCGCCGAGCTCGAGCAGGCAGCGACCGACATCGTCCGCGGCGCCGGCCAGATCCTCGACATCTCCGTGTAGTTAACCCGACCTTCACGAACCCTCCGGCACGGTCTGCGCCGGAGGTGCAGGTCCATGAAGATCGGCGGCAAGTTGTACCTGGCCGACCAGCAGCGTGTGGCACGCAGCCGCGGCTATCGCCAGCAGCTCAACCGTCGGGCCGTGGAAACCAACATGGACGCTGTCCGGAATCTGAGCCAGTCCGTGTTCCAGACGAACGTCTCGGCGGCGCAGGAATCGACGATGCTGACGATGCAGACAGCATTGAAGCGGATCAGTTCCGACACGCAGGCACGCTATCAGCAGCTGGTCAAGCGCTACGAGTCGCTGTCACAGTCAGCTGCGTCGAAGACGACGACCAGCACCCAGGCCTGAGCCCGACCGGCTTGTCAGGGGGATCCCGTCACGACCCCGATCAGTGCCTTTGCATCTGCCGAATCCCATTCGGCCGGACCCGCCATGTGGCCGATCAGACACCCCTCGGCATCGACAAGGAGCGTCGTCGGCAGGCCGAACGCCTTGCCGGCCTTCTTCAGGTCGCGGAAGACGGCGGTCGAATGGTCGGCATAGAAGCCGAGATGGGTGACGCCGACCTCCTTGAGGAACTTCATCGGCTTCTCGGCACCGCCGGTGTCGATGTTGATGGCAACGACCTCGAACGCCTCGCCACCGAGATCGGCCTGCAGCCGGTCGAGCGCCGGCATCTCGTGGCGGCAGGGCGCGCACCAGGTCGCCCAGAGATTGACGAGCACAGTCCTGCCAGCCCATTCGGAGAGCGAGCGGCGTTTTCCGTCGGCGTCGGTGAAGGTCAGAGCCGGCGCGGGCTCTGGCTTCTCGGAGACCATCAGCGCCGCCACGTCGCCGGTCGCCAGCGGGCCGGCGGCAGCTGCGATCGCCTGCGACGCCGTGCAGGTCGCCGCCACGGCGTTGCCATCGCGGCCAGCGATCCCGTATACCGCTGCGGCGGCAATGACCGCCGCGGCGATGGCGGTGGGGATCAGGATCCGCCGCCTGCGGCTGGTTGTCGTCGGGGTTCCTTCGTCCATTCCGGTCTTCCTTCGCCCGGCCCCATGGGAGCGCGAGCATGAGCAACAAGATGTGGGGCGGCCGCTTCGCCTCCGGTCCCGACGCGATCATGGAGGCGATCAACGCCTCGATCGATTTCGACCGGCGGCTGCACACCCAGGACATCGCCGGCTCCAAGGCGCATGCGGCGATGCTTGCCGAGGTCGGCATCCTCTCGGCCGAGGACGCGGCCGCGATCGCCGATGGTCTAGACGCGATTGCCGCCGAGATCGAGTCGGGAGCATTCACATTCTCGAAGGCGCTGGAGGACATCCACATGAACGTGGAGTCCCGCCTCGCCGAGCTGATCGGTCCCGCCGCCGGCCGGCTGCACACCGCCCGCTCGCGCAACGACCAGGTGGCGACGGACTTTCGGCTTTACGTCCGGGACGCCCTCGACCGACTTGATGTCGCGCTCGCCACCCTGCAAGAGGCACTTGCGTCCAAGGCCCTGCAGCATTTCGACGCGGTGATGCCGGGATTCACCCATCTCCAGGCCGCCCAACCCGTCACCTTCGGCCACCATCTGCTCGCCTATGTGGAGATGCTGGCCCGCGACCGCGGCCGCATGGCGGATGCGCGCCGGCGCCTGAACGAATGTCCGCTCGGCGCTGCGGCGCTCGCAGGAACCTCGTTTCCGATCGACCGGTTCGCGACGGCGGCCGCGCTCGGCTTCGACCGGCCGATGGCCAATTCGCTGGACGCCGTCTCCGACCGTGACTTCGTGCTGGAGGCGCTTGCCGCCCTGTCGATCATGGCGGTGCATCTGTCGCGCTTTGCCGAGGAGGTCATCATCTGGTCATCGGCCCAGTTCGGCTTCGTCAAGCTGTCGGATGCCTGGACCACCGGCTCGTCCATCATGCCGCAGAAGCGCAATCCCGACGCCGCCGAACTGGTGCGCGCCAAGCCCGGCCGCATCTTCGGCGCGCTGATCGGCCTGCTGACCGTGATGAAGGGGCTGCCGCTCGCCTATTCCAAGGACATGCAGGAGGACAAGGAACCATTCTTCGATGCCCTTGACGCCGCCGAACTGATGGTCGCGGCGATGACGGGGATGGTGCGCGACATGGAACCGGTGCGCGAACGGATGCGCTGCGCTGCGGGCGCAGGCTATTCGACCGCCACAGACATTGCCGACTGGCTGGTACGCGCGCTCGGCCTGCCGTTCCGCGAGGCGCACCACATCACCGGGCGCATCGTCGCGCTGGCGTCGGAAACCGGCCGCGAGCTCGATGAGCTGACGCTTGACGAACTCCGCGCCATCGAGCCGCGCATTACCGCGGATGTGTTCGGCGTCCTCGGCGTCGAGAACTCGGTGAAGAGTCGGACCAGCTTCGGCGGCACCGCGCCTGAGAATGTGAGGGCTCAGGCCGAGGCCTGGCTGCAGCGGTTGCGCGGTTAGATCGCAGGGGCGTCGCGCGGACTCGATGACCCTCCCAGACTTTCCGTATCGTTGCATGTCCTGACGGAGGACCGGCTTGCGCCGATCCGGGATCGGGAAGACACGATGCAAGATCGTTGCAGGGTCCGATCCCGGCTCTGCGGCCAGCCTTCGGCCGGATGAGGATGTCGCGATCTTCCCTGTCGTGATGCGCAGCCATGGCAACTCTCGACATTCGGCCGCCGTGGCGCTAGCAACGCGATGACTTTCCCACCGGCGACCATCCAGGAATCGGCGAACAATCATGGCCTCGTACAATCTGCTCCTGTTGCCCGGCGACGGCATCGGCCCCGAAGTCATGGCCGAGGTCGAGCGGGTGATCCGCTGGCTCGACGCGAATTCCGGCGTGCATTTCGAGACCGAGACCGATCTGGTCGGCGGTTCGGCCTATGATGTCCACGGCGTGGCGATCACGGACGAGACGATGAAGACCGCCATGGCAGCCGACGCGGTGATCTTCGGCGCGGTCGGCGGACCGAAATGGGATGCCGTGCCCTATGAGGTGCGTCCCGAGGCCGGGCTGCTGCGGCTGCGCAAGGACCTCGAGCTGTTCGCCAATCTCAGGCCGGCGATCTGCTATCCGGCGCTCGCGGACGCCTCGAGCCTGAAGCGCGAGGTTGTCGAGGGGCTCGACATCCTGATCTTGCGTGAACTGACGGGCGGCGTCTATTTCGGCGAGCCGAAGGAGATCGTCACGCTCGAGAACGGCGAGAAGCGCGCCGTCGACACCCAAGTCTACACCACCCACGAGATCGAGCGCATCGCCCGCGTCGCCTTCGAGCTGGCGCGTGCCCGACGCAACAAGGTCACCTCGATGGAGAAGCGCAATGTGATGCGCTCGGGGGTACTGTGGAACCAGGTGGTGACGGCGGTCCACAAGGCCGAGTATCCGGACGTCCAGCTCGAGCACATGCTGGCGGATGCGGGGGGCATGCAGCTGGTACGCTGGCCCAAGCAGTTCGACGTCATCGTCACCGACAACCTGTTTGGCGACATGCTGTCCGATGTCGCCGCAATGCTGACCGGCTCGCTCGGCATGCTGCCGTCGGCCTCGCTCGGTGCGCCCGACCCGGCGACAGGCAAGCGCAAGGCGCTCTACGAGCCGGTACATGGCTCGGCGCCGGACATCGCCGGCAAGGGCATCGCCAATCCGATCGCGATGATCGCCTCGCTCGGCATGGCGCTGCGCTATTCCTTCGACATGGGCGAGGCCGCCGATCTGGTGGACGGCGCCATCGCCGACGTGCTCGCCTCGGGGACACGCACTGCCGATCTTGCCGCCAAGGGGCAGAATTCGGTCAGCACCAGGGAGATGGGCGAGGCGATCGTCAAGGCGATGGCGAAGCGGGCGGGCTAACCTGTCCGGCGCGGCCCGGTCAGCAGCGGCGCGTAGAGGATGACGAACAGGGCGAAACCCGCCGTCCAGGCCGCGCCCGCCACGGTCATCAGCAGGACGGCGACGTCGGCCAGGAATGCTGCCGCGATCCGGCTCAGCGCGGCGACGGCGACCAGCATGTAGATCGCGACGGTGCCGGGCGGCGCCGTGAGCTGGCGGCCGGTGTGACCCCGCGTCGCCCGTGTCATCACGGCGAGCGTCATCAGCCCAATCGCACCGGCGGTCCAGGCATGCATCGCAGCGACATCGCCGACATAATCGACCGACCATGCGCCCAGTGCGGCAATCAGGAAGCCGAGCGGAATGAAGGCGTAGGCAACGTGCAGCACCGTGACCAGCGGCTCCCTCAGCGTGCGGTCGCCGGCCCAGCGCGCGAGCCGCGCCATGTGCGCGAGGCCGGCGGCGGCGAGGATGGCGGCAAGCCAGCCGCCTGCCTCGGGCATTGCCGGCAGCGCCGCCCAGCCGGCGAGCGCCACCGCCGCGACCAGGCTCGCCGCCACGTCGAACCGGCCGAATGGCACCGGCTCGCGTCCCGGGTTCTCGCGCCTCAGCCAGTTGGCGGTGAAGCTCGGAACGATCCGACCGCCGATCAGGATGATCAGCATGATGATCGCGGCAATCGCGATGCGCGGACCATAGACTGCCGCCGCGCCGCCGGCCGCCTCGACGAGGAACACGATCTGCCCGGCCATCAGCACCGCGACGACGCCGAGCACCCTGAGGTTGCGTAGATTGCGGCCGGCGATGATTTCGCGAGCGAGTGCTCCGATCAGCACGGTCGGGAAGACGAGCGTTGTGATTGCCGTGACCGCGAAACCGATCTGGGCGGACAGTGCGACGGCGATCCGGCCGAGCAGCCACAGGCCGACGAGACCCGCCAGCGGCCAGCCGACGACCGGCAGCCGTCCCGTCCAGTTCGGCACGGCCGTCAACAGGAAGCCGGCCACCACCGCCCAGACATAGCCGAACAGGAGTTCGTGGGCGTGCCAGGCGAGCGGCGGGAACGCGCTCGGGATGTCGATCGCGCCCCGGTACCAGAGAACCCAGAGCACCATGACGAGCGCGGCCTCAACCCCTGCCAGCAGGAAGAACGGCCGGAAGCCGTAGCTCAGCACGGCCGGCCCGCGCCAGTCGCGCGATCTCGGCATGGTGCTGGCGCCGGCGGCGGGCATGGCGATCGAGCTCCGGTGACGTCGTTCGGACCAATCTGTCGCGATGGCCGGCACGCGACCATCCGGGAAACTGCGTAGAACCCGTTGCCATCGCAAGGCCAAGGCACGACGCTGCGTCGCGTCGTCCCGTGAAGGAAACCAAATGACCCGCCTGTACGAGAGCCAGGGCTACAGGGTGCGGATGCGCATCGCGGCAAGCGTGCTCGTCGGGCTCATCGTGCTCGGGCTGTGGTACATCCTGTTCCAGGCGCTCGCCGCTGGCGGGCACCGACAGACGGGCGCATGTCCAGGGCCGGACAGTACATTGACAAACCGCGCCGAATGGTGTTCCGCATAGCCGCTTGGCGCGGCCATGTCGGTTGCGCGGAAGGATCGTTCCGATGGCTGTCGCCGTCACGACGAAAGCAGCGAAGAAAACCGGGACCGGCACCACCGGCGCCTGACCGTTCGCTCGACCCGGTTCCTCTCCCCGGCGGGGCGAGGGAACGGACCCGATCCCGGCGGGCGGCCGGGGCGGGTTACCGGCGGGGAGAGCGGGGCAAACGTTCCCCAGGAGATCAGAGATGGGCTATTCGGTCGCCGTCGTCGGCGCCACGGGAAATGTGGGCCGGGAAATGCTCAACATCCTCGCCGAGCGGGACTTCCCCGCCGATGAGGTTCATGCGGTTGCCTCGCGCCGCTCGCTCGGCACCGAGGTCTCGTTCGGCGACCGCAAGCTGAAGTGCAAGGATCTCGAGCAGTTCGATTTCTCGGGTGTCGACTTCTGTCTGATGTCGGCCGGCGCGGCCGTATCCAGGGAATGGTCGCCCAGGATTGGCGCCAAGGGTTGTCTGGTCATCGACAATTCCTCGGCCTTCCGCTACGAGTCCGACGTGCCGCTGATCGTGCCGGAGGTCAATGCCGACGCGGTCGCCGGGTTCCGCAAGCGCAACATCATCGCCAACCCGAACTGCTCGACCGCCCAGCTCGTCGTGGCCCTGAAGCCGCTGCACGATGTCGCGAAGATCCGGCGCGTGGTGGTGGCGACCTATCAGTCCGTCTCCGGTGCCGGCAAGGAGGCAATGGACGAGCTGTGGACGCAGACGCGCGGCATCTTCGTCACCGATTCCCCCGAACCGAAGAAGTTCACCAAGCAGATCGCTTTCAACGTCATTCCCCACATCGACGTCTTCATGGAAGACGGCCAGACCAAGGAGGAATGGAAGATGGTGGTGGAGACGAAGAAGATCCTCGATCCGAAGATCCGTCTGACCGCCACCTGCGTGCGCGTTCCCGTCTTCGTCGGGCATTCGGAGGCGGTCAACATCGAGTTCGAGACGCCGATCACCGCTGACGAGGCCCGCGAGATCCTGCGCACCGCGCCGGGTGTGCTTGTCGTCGACAAGCGCGAGAACGGTGGCTACGTGACACCGGTCGAATGCGTCGGTGACTATGCGACCTTCGTGTCGCGCATCCGCGAGGACCCGACGGTCGAGAACGGGCTCAACCTGTGGGTGGTCTCCGACAACCTCAGGAAGGGCGCGGCGCTCAACACCGTCCAGATCGCCGAGACGGTGATCAATCGGGGGCTGTTGAAGAAAGCGGCGTGAAGCCGTCCACTGGCGGAACGGCCCTGTCGGGTGCCGCCGGATTCAGGGGGCACCGGATCGGGCACCTGCCGCCCGGACCCCCGCTCCGTGCCGCGTCAGCCGGTCGGACTGTACGCGCGGCCACCGCGGCAGGGACGCTGCACTCCGCTCCATCCCGCCCCTGTCACGCCCGTCCGCTTCGCCCTTATCGCTGCCGAGCTTCCTCGCCCTGTGACAGTGCGTCGACCTCCCTGGTCAGCAGGCGTATCTCGCGGCGCAGCGCCCGAACCTCCTCGCTAAGCGCCACCAGGTCGTCGTGCCGCTGCCGTTCGGCGGCGCGCGCCTCGTCCTCGTGCGCGCTCTGCATCGAATTGACGATGATCGCGACGAACAGGTTCATCACCGCGAAGGTGGTGACCAGGATGAACGGAACGAAGAACACCCAGGCGTAGGGATAGGCCTCCATCACCGGCCGGACGATGCCCATCGACCAGCTTTCCAGCGTCATGATCTGGAACAGCGAGTAGAGTGAGGCGCCGACGGTGCCGAACCAGTCAGGAAAGGACTGGCCGAACAACTTCGTGGCCATGACCGCGAAAACGTAGAAGACGAGGCCGAGCAGGGCGATGACCGTGCCCATCGGCGGAATTGCGCCGACCAGCGCCTGCACCACCTTGCGCATCGTCGGTACCATCGAGATGAGGCGCATGACGCGCAGGATGCGCAGCGCCCGGAGCACCGCGAAGCCTTCCGTCGCCGGCACAAGCGCGATCGCCACGACCGAGAAGTCGAAGATGTTCCAGCCGCTGCGGAAGAAGCCGAACCGGAACGCATAGAGCTTCAGCGCGATCTCGACCACGAAGACCGTCAGGCACATCAGGTCGACGGTCACCAGCAGCGGTCCGGCCACCGCCATCGCCACCTGCGAGGTCTCGAGGCCAAGCACGATCGCATTGAGCACGATGACAGCGACGATGGCATGCTGGAACCGGTCGGATTCGACCAGCGTGCCAACCCGATGACGCAGGCTGGAGAGGTCTGGGAGGGCCATGTGGTGTCGAAATTCCCCCGATGGTGCGCCACTAGCTGGGAAGGCGGTTGCCGATTCGCAAGCCTGCTTCAGGTGGCGGCGGTCGCGGTGCCCACCGTGACGAAGTGGCCGGTCTGCGGATCCAGGATCCGCAGCTCGCCGGTGGCAATGCCGAAATGGGCGCCGTGCAGGGCGAGATCGCCGCGTTCGACCCGGTCGCGGACGAACGGAAAGGTCAGCAGATTGGCGAGCGACCGGCGTACCGACACCTCCTCGACTGCGCGCTGGATGTCGGCTTCGGCCATGCCGGGGTCGAATTCCCGGGCTTCGCTCTGCGAGCCGCGCAACAGGTCGATCCACGGCCCGATGAAGTCGCCGCGAATCTCGTCGCGCTCGCGACCACCGATATAGGCGGCAATGCCGCCGCACAGCGAGTGGCCGAGTACCACCACGTCCGGGACGAGCAGGTGGCGCACGGCGTACTCGATGGCGGCGCTGGTCGAATGATGGAGGTCGTCGGGCGCGTAGGGGGGTACGATGTTGGCGACGTTGCGCACCACGAACAGTTCACCCGGCCCGGTCGAGAAGACTGTCTCGGGGGCTGCCCGGGAGTCGCAGCAGCCGATGACCAGCGCGCGCGGCGCCTGGCCGAGTCGCGCCAGCTGCGCGAGGCGTCGCCGCTCCTCAGGCAACCGGCTGTCCAGGTAGCGACGGTAGCCGTCGATCAGATCGGCAGGGAATGTCGGCATCGGCCTGGTCCTCAGGCTTGAGGTCGGGGGCGGGCGGCGGCCCGCGCCCGTTCATAGACCAGCCCTGCGGCGCGGTGAACACCCCTGCAGGGCGTGTCGCGGACGCGGCGACGCGCTACGCGCGGATCGCCATCTCGAGGCCGAAGGCATCGCGCGGCGGCTCCTCCGGCCAGCAGCGCGCGATGCCGCGCGCCAATCTGCCCGCCGTCCAGAAGCAGGCACAGGCATCGAGGAAATCGTCCATTGCCGCGCGCGCCGGCAGCTTGCGGACACGCTCCAGCAGGGATGGCGGCAGACCGGCGCGGGCGAGCAGCTCGAGCCGCTCGGCGAGGCCGGCAGGGTTCGGTTGGCCGCGGATCTTCTTCGGCAGACGCGCCGGCTGGTCCGCATTCATCGCGGCGAAGCAGACTTCCGGATGCGTCTCGAAGACCCGGGCGCGCAGGTCGGGCCGCGACCGCAGCAACGCATCGATCTCGCGGATCCGCGGAAACAGGGCGAAGGTCTGGCGCGACACCTTGCGGGGCGGCGTCGAGCGCGCGGCGGCCTCCTCGCAGGCGCGGCGGTAGTCCTCCTGCATGACGGCAAGGCGTGCAGGGGTCGTGAACACGCTCGACTGGCGTTCGCCGAGCAGCCGCCGCACCGCCACCTCGCATGCCCGCCCCGGACCCTCGAGGCGATCCGGGAGCCCGATCGGCATGTCAACGGCGATCGTGGCGGGCGCGTCGGGCAGATCGCAAATGGCGCTGAACGCCGAGACGACATGGACGCCGGCTGCGCCCGGATCGTCGGGATCCCCTACGATCGCGATCCAGCCGCCGGGGCATCCGTCGACTCCGGCGACGATGTGGCTTGTAACACTTCCACTCATCGGTGCGATCCTCGGCTAAGGTGAAGCACCGGTTGCTGGGAGAGGGTCGCCGCAGCGTGGTCGGGGGTTGTTC
>NZ_SMAK01000019.1 GCF_004346195.1 Tepidamorphus gemmatus
GGGGGAGGGGGAGCCGCGAAGCGGGGGAACCCCGAAGGGGTGCCCCGGCCTTCAGGCCGCCTTGGCTGTTGGTTGACGCCAAGGGATCGTTATCCACAGACGCGGCGGCGTGCGGGACGTTAAAGAATTTATATTGTTAAAAACCGCGCGCGCGCGTTACGGGCTGAAAAACCGGCTTTTTCTCTTTGTGCATCAACGCCTTGCGCTGGCGTGCGGTGGGTGAAACGACGTGTCAGCGGTGGGTGAAACGACGTGTCCATCCACAGGAAAAGGTGGGTGAAACGACGTGTCCATCCACAGAACCGAAGCCGGGCGGTGGGTGAAATGACGTGCCTGTGGTGGGTGAAACAACGATAGTTCGCGCGGTGGGTGAAACGACGTGTCAGCGCCGTTCTTCCCCGCCCTCGATGCGCCGGGCGATGCCCCGCGCCAGCCGCTGGGGGTCGCGGACGTAGAAGGTCACGCGGTCGTTCTGGTGGAGCACGAAGCGGTATTCCGGCAGGCTGTCGTCGTCCTGGATCGCACGCAGCGCCCGCCGGAACTCCTTGAGCGTGGATTTGCTGCCGACCTTCTCCTGGAGCAGCTCAAGGCTCACCGTCCATTGCGCCTGATGGCCGCAATGCTTGCGGGCGATCTCGTAGAGCCGCCGGGCCAGCGGCTTGCGCAGCCGGAAATAGTCCGGGTGGATCGTCAGCACCTCGAAGGCCTGCACGGCGTTGTAAAGCCATTCAGACAATGTGACCTCGACGGCTACCATCCGCTCGTCGGTCGGTGACTTCTCGATGATCTTCCAGCGGTCGATGATCCCGAACCCCTCTTTGACACGCATTCCGCCCGTCTTGATGTCGGTAGTAATCCGTGTGCCTGCCAGCCGCTCGAAAGCTTCATGCAGGCGCTGGTAGCCGTCGCCGCTTGTCTGCCGGTTTGTCGTCACCAGGAAGTCATACACGGTGAACCGCACTACACGGTTCTTTGCATCGTCCCTGCCCCGGTTCAGCCCCTCGACAAGCTGCGATACCACGTAGATGAGGATGTCCTTGTCGTGCTGCGTGGCGCGGCCGAGTACGGACGGCGCCACCTTCACATACTTGCTGCCGTCCTTGCTGCGCCATTCCCAGATCGACAGGTCGGGCTTGGTCGAGAGCGTGAAGATCGGCGCTTCCATGCTCGCGCCGTCGTCCTTCATCGCGTAGTCGAACAGGTCAGCCAGGAAAAAGTCCCGGTTCGGGTGCCGCACCTTGACCAGCCCGCCCTTGCCGTCGCCATCGCGCGGCGCGGGGGTCAGGCGGCGTTCCAGGACCTTGAGCGCCTTCACGGCCTCCTGCGTCTCGGCCTCGATGGCGGCCCGCTGTTCTTGCAGGCTCTTGAGCCGCGCCAGCAGCGCGGAGGCCTCGGGGGATTCCAGGCGGCCGGTCTTGCCCACGATCCGCGCGATGTCGCGGTTCGTGCTCACGATCAGCTCGGACAGCACGCGGTGATGCTCGCGCAGCCGCTCGATGCGCTGCCGGTGGGCTTCCTCCGGCGATGACGGCACGGCCTCCGGCGCATCCTGGCAATCCATTACGTCCTCGAAGCCCAAGGCGTCCTCCTCGAACGCGCCCATCATCTCCGCGTCCTCGGGCGAGACCTCGACGGCCACGCCCGGAATGCCTGCGTGCCGTAGATCGCCGGACACGATGCCGTCGAACAGCGACGGCTGGCCTTGCGTATCGGCAGGGCTGGACGCTGGCTTGGTCTTGGGCTTGCGCGGCATGGAAAACCTTTAGCGGCTAAACACAGAAACACGCTTTTACGCTTGACCGTATTTCTGCAAAAGCAGCTCGCGCACCTCGTCGGCGATCTTGGTGCCGCGCATGGCGCACTGCGCCTTGATCGTGCGATGCAGGCTTTCCGGCACGTCGATGGTGAGGCGCTTCATCGGCTCCGGCCCCTCGGCCGGGACACGGCTTTCCACCCAGGCATCGGCCGCCGCCGGCGCGGGCTTGGCGGTCGGCTTGGTGCCAATCGAAATCTTCTTCGTGCTCATCGTGCGAACTCCATCAGCTCGGCCGCTACGGCCTCAATCTCGGCCGCTGCCGGCCCTTCCTGGTCAATCTCATGAACGGCCAGCCCTTGCGCGGCCGCTTCGGCGAACACCACGCGCTGCGTGATGGCGGCCGCCAGCGCCGGCACCGGATAGGCCGCCAGCGCCTCGCCCACGTCGCGGCCGATAGCCGTATTTGCGATTTTACGATTAACAACAAACGCGGCTTTCAGGTTTTCTTTATAGACGCGGGCCTCGTCGATCAGCTTCACCACCTCGTCAGCCGCCCAGATGTCATAGGGCGAAGGCTGCACCGGGATCAGCACCACGTCGGCGGCCATGATGGCCGACCGGGCAAGGTCTGTGACTCGCGGCGGCCCGTCGATGATGATGTGGTCGTAGCCCTGTCCGATCTGCGCGATTTCCTTGTGGACGGTCGGCCTGGGCAGTCCGACCACGGAAAACAGCGGTTCCCCCTGCCGGGCGGCCGCCCAGTCCAGGGCGCTTCCCTGCGGATCGGCATCGATCAGCAGCACCCGCGCCCCTGAGCGCGACAGGCTGGCCGCCAGGTTCACGCTGAGGGTGGTTTTGCCGACCCCGCCTTTCTGGTTCAGAAGTCCGACGATCATGTTTTCATCCTTTCCGCGTTTGCGTGATTGTTATTTTACGGAAAATCGTAAAACATGCAAGCGGTTCAGGGCTGGCCTTTTTCGGTTCGCCGCCGAGTCAGCTCGGCCCGCATCCAGGCCGAGGCCTCGGCCATGTCCTCGCGCAGCCCGGCCAGCTCGCCGGGGGTCAGCGCCCGCACCCGCCGGCGCTCGCGCTCCTGGCCGGCGATCTCGCCCGGCTGCAAGGCCAGCTCTTCATCGGTCATGCGTTCCAGCACGTCGCGCAGGCGGCCCGTGCAAGCGATGGGCGGCGGCTCGAACACATGCCCGGCCGCGATCATCTCGGCCTCGATTTCCTCGGTGATGAAGAACGGTTCTTCCTGGCCGCTCTGCGTCATGCCCCTGCCCCCTGGCGCTCATCCTGGACGGCCTCCATGGCGTCGGCCTCGCTCATGGCGTCCTCGATGAACGCGCCGCGCCGCTTCGCCTCGGCGCGGCTCACTTCCTCGCTGCGCTCCAGCGTCCGGTAAAGGGTCGCCCGGTGCACGTTCAGAAGGGTGGCGACTTCCGGCACGGCCCGTCCATCGGCCAGCAGCTCGCGGGCATGGGATACCTGCGCCGGGGTCAGGGCAGGCCTGCGGCCGAACTGCACGCCGCGCCGCCGGGCCGCCTCGCGGCCGCGCCGGGTGCGCTCAACGATCAGCGAACGCTCGAACTCGGCGATGCCGGCAAAGACCGTCAGAACCATCTTGCCGGCCGGGGTCGTCGTGTCCGCCCACGGCTCCGACAGGCTGCGCAGGCCTGCGCCGATGGCTTGCAGCCGCTCGGCGATGTCCAGCAGGTCGCGGGTGGATCGCGCCAGCCGGTCTAGGCTCGTGACCGTTACCACGTCGCCGGCGCGGAGGTGATCGATCATCCGCGCCAGCTCGGGACGGTCGGCGCGGGTGCCGGTGATCTTCTCGGCAAAGATGCGCTGGCAGCCGGCGGCGGCCAGCAGCTCGCGCTGGGTGGTCAAGTCCTGGGCGTCGGTGCTGACGCGGGCGTAACCGATCTGCATGGGTTCCCCCTTGGCGTGTCGCAAATATCAGTATGATACGCGGCATTACGCGACTGATAAACGCGACATGAAACGCCAAGGGAAGCGGGGCAGGGCACGGTGTCGCGGAATGTAGGACTTATGCGACATTTACAATAAATACCTTGGCCTTGAGTCACGATGGCGCCACAATGGCGCCTATGAAAGCCGCCCGTGAAGATTCGCGTTCTAGTGCGCTGGAGCGCATCAATCTGCGCCTCCCTCCCGAGGTACTGAAAGCTATTGATGCCGAATGCTCGCGCAGGGCAGGCAACGTATCGCGCAACACTTGGATTACCGAAGCCGTGACGGAACGCCTAGCGCGTCTCGCTTCGTCATCGCGCCATCAAGGCGCAGGGGGAGCCAATGGCTAGTTTTTATGAATTTTTCGCTGGTGGAGGCATGGCCCGCGCCGGCCTTGGCCCCGACTGGCAATGCCTCCTCGCCAATGACTTCGACCCGAAGAAGGCGGCCAGCTACGCCGCGAACTGGGGCGCCGATCATCTGCGCGTCGGCGACGTGGCCGCGCTGACCACGGCCGATCTGCCGGGCGCGGCTGACCTGGCTTGGGCCTCGTTCCCTTGCCAAGACCTTTCCCTGGCCGGCGCCGGCGCCGGACTCAAGGGCGAACGCTCCGGCACGTTCTGGCCGTTCTGGAAGCTCGTCAAGGCGCTGGGCGAGGAAGACCGGGCACCGCGCCTGGTCGTGCTCGAAAACGTCTTTGGCGCCCTCAGCTCGCACGACGGCAAGGACTTCGCCGCCATTTGCGCAGCGCTCGCCGGCGGCGGCTATCGCTTCGGCGCGGTCATCATCAATGCGGTGCATTTCGTCCCGCAGTCGCGGCCCCGTCTGTTCATCATCGGCGTGCGCAAGTCCTCGCCGATTCCTCGCGCCTTGGTCGCCGATGGCCCGGAAGGGGAATGGCATCCGTCCGCGCTGGTCGAGGCATACGGCAAGCTCTCGAAGCGTTCGCAAAGCTCCTGGGTGTGGTGGCGCCTGCCGGCGCCGCCGGCGCGCACGTCGATCTTTGCCGACCTGGTGGAAGATGAGCCGCACGGCGTCGCCTGGCACACGGCCGCCGAAACCAAGAAGCTGCTGGGCATGATGAACCCGCACAACCTAGCGAAAGTCGCGGCGGCCAAGAAGGCCGGCGGCCGAGTGGTGGGCACGATCTACAAGCGCACCCGCGCCGATGGCCCGAACGGCGAGAAGGCGCAGCGCGCCGAAATCCGCTTCGATGACGTGGCCGGCTGCCTGCGCACGCCCGTTGGAGGTTCGAGCCGTCAAACCATCATGGTGATCGAGGGCAAGCGCGTTCGTTCGCGCCTGCTGTCGCCGCGCGAAGCGGCCCGCCTCATGGGGCTGCCGGACACCTACATACTGCCCAAGAACTACAACGACGCTTATCACCTGGCCGGCGACGGCGTGGCCGTGCCGGTCGTGCGCTTCCTGGCCGAACACATCCTAGAACCGCTGTTAGCGGCGGCCCTGGCGGTCGAGAAGAAGGCAGCGTAATGACGGATTTGTTAACGGCCCTGCGGGACTTCAACAAAGACCGAAAATTCAACCGCAAAGGCCCGCTGTGCGTGGCGCTGGTCGTCACCCAGCACGCGCGCAAGATGGGCTTGCCGCTCGATCCCGACAAGCTGCTGACCGACGCCGGCGGCCAGGTTCTCGGCCTGGGCAAAGGCGCGGTGCAAGCGGTGCTGAACCGTCACGGCATCACCCGCGTTTTAGCCGCTGAAGGCGGGCGCACCAGTCGCGGCAGCATCAGCAACATGCGCGAGTATGTGGCGTTCCTCAACGGCCAGGCCGCCAGCGGCGCGGTCGATCTCGATGCCGTGGAAGCGTTCTGGATTGAGCGCGTGCATGAGTTCTTTTCGGCCAAGCCGTTCAAGATTCGCCTTGATGCCTCGCGCAGCCTGCGAACGCTGGTGCGCGACGTGATCGCCCAAGCCGAAGAACGGCAGCGCAACACGCCGGGGATGCAGTATGCCGGCGCGGTGCTGCAACACCTGGTCGGGGCCAAGCTCGATTGCGCCCTGGGCGCCGGCAACTTCGAGCACAACAGCTTTTCAACGTCCGACGCGCAATCAGGCCGCAACGGCGATTTCTTCATTGGCGATGTGGCTATCCACGTCACCACGGCGCCCGGCGAAGCGGTCATTGGCCGTTGCCGCGACAACATAGACAACGGCCACCGGCCGATCATCGTCACGACAGCGCGAGGGCTGACGGTTGCCGAAGGGCTGGCCGAGAATGCCGGCCTGGGCGAACGCATCGACGTTTTCGAGGTTGAACAGTTCGTAGCCCTGAACCTCTACGAGCTGGGCAAGTTCGCGGCCGAAGGCCGGCGCGTCGCGGTCGGCGACGTGGTGACGCGCTATAACGAGATCGTGGAAGAAGTCGAAACCGACCCGAGCCTGAAAATCGAATTTCGCCAATGAGCGAGACGCCGGAACAGCGCAGCCACACCATGCGGGCTGTGCGTTCCCGCGACACGGGGCCGGAAATGATCGTGCGGCGCTTCCTCCACGCCGCAGGCCTGCGCTACCGGCTCCATGATCGACGCCTTCCCGGCGTTCCTGACCTGGTGTTTCCAAGCCGGCGCGTTGCGCTGTTCGTGCATGGGTGTTTCTGGCATCAGCATCCCGGCTGCGAGGCAGCCGCCCGGCCGAAATCTCGCCCGGACTACTGGAACCGGAAGCTGGATGGGAACGTGGCGCGTGACGCCCGCCACCTGGCCGAGCTGGCCGCCGCCGGCTGGACGGCCCTGGTAGTCTGGGAATGCGAAACGCGAGACCCGCAACGCCTAGCCGCGCTGGCGGCTCGCATTCGAGAGAAGGGAAGGACATGAGCAACGAAACCGCCACCATCAGCGCCACCGTTCCTGCGGCCGTGAAATCCGAAGCCGCCGCCGTTGCGGCCGCGCACGGCATGAGCCTAGCCGTCCTGGTGCGCGAGCTGGTGGCCCGCGTGGCCGCCCGTGACGCCGAAACGCTGGCCTGGCTCGATGAGGCTCGCCGATGACCGACCCGAAAAACCTGGAAAGCTGGCTGCATGAGAAGGCCGGCCCGGCCTATGACGCATTGAAGGCCGACCCGGCCCGCGCCATCACGCCTGACCAGGTGCGCCGCACGCTCGATGAGCTGCTGGCCGAAGCCGAAGCATCCGGCCAGTATCCATTGCCGCCGGGGCAACGCGAATGGGTGGATGCGCCGGCGGTCGGCCGTGAAGGGCTGACGCCCTATGACCCGGCCGAGTGCCTGACCAGTGCCGAGGCCTTGGCCGCGTTCCTGGCCGACGCCGAAGCTACGGCCGACCCGGCCTATATCGAGCACGCCCGCGAAGTCGCGGCGCGGGCCCGGGCCATGCACGGTCTGGAAGAGTAGGGGAGAGCGGGCCTGCATCGCCAGTTCCGACGATGCAGGCCCGGACGCGAAAAGGGCGGCGACCTGGCCGCCCTTGCTGTTCCTGGTTGCCTCTACAAGCCCGCCACGGCCAAGGCGCGGCCGATGGGCACGGCCTGGGTGAATGGCCCGGCGCTGTGGCTCACAAGGCCCACGGCCTCGCCCCGGCCATTGACGACAACGCCGCCGGAGTTGCCGCCCGCTATGGGCGCGTCGATCTGCAACATGCCCGCCGCGCCAATCAGGCCGCCGACCTGGCCGTGACGGCTGACGATGCCCGCGCTCATGGAGAAGTCCAAGCCCTTCGGGGAGCCGATCGCGGCGATGGCCTGGCCTTGGCGTGGCAGGGCGGGGGCCACGCGCACCGGCTGGCCCGGCTCGCCGTCGATCAGCAGCGCGGCCACGTCGCGCACATGGTCGATGCGCGCCACGCGGGCGCTGCGCCATTCCCCGCTTGCCAGCTTCACCCGCACGCCCTCGATGCCGGCCAGGACGTGCGCGGCCGTCAGCGCCGTGCGGCCGTCGCCGACAAGGAAGCCCGCGCCCAGCGTCACCCATTCGCGTTCCTGGTCGGCCTTCGCCCATTCGTGTTGCCAGGCCCGGTAACGGGTCAGCAGCTCGGTTGCCAGGTTGGTTTGAACGCCAGGGACAAGCCATGCCCGGTTACGGCTGCCGTCGCCCTTGGCGCGCTCGATGACGGCCACCATGACAACGGACGGCATCACCTGGCCGGCCACGGCCGACCAATCGACGGCGGCAGGGTAGGGGCGGGCGTCCAGCGCCACGCCTTCGCCGGCGGCGCTGCGGGCGCTGTCGGTCTTGGCGTGCGCCTGATGCTTGCTCCACTCGTCGTCATCAAGACGCTTCTGCGCGGCCGCGATGGCGTTCACGTTCGCCTGCGTGGTGGCAAGGGCATAGCCGCCCGAGGCCAGGCCGGCACCGGCCAGGACGTAGGCCGCCAGGGCAGCGCGCCGCCAGGATTCAACGCTGCCCATGCTCCGCGCCCTCCTGGTCGTGGTTGAGGCCGCGCATTTGCAGGCGCTGGCCGGTGTCGTCGCCGATCTGCAAAACCTTGATGTGCTGCTCATAGGCCGCCTGGAACATCCAGCCGGCCCCGGCCAGGCCGATGACGGCGGCCGCGAAGGTCACGCGGTATTTCGTTAGCTCGCGGCGGGCGCCGCCGGTAACATTGGTGTCAGCCATGATTTCATCCCTCTGTCGGATGGGGTTGTGGTTAGGCGCCTGGGCCGGTTGCCGCCGCCCTGGCGCCGCCTTTCAGCGGCTAAAGCTGCGGGACTGCTCCCGGTCGCGCGCCGCCTTCTCCTTGAACCGTTCGGCGATCTCGCGGGCGCGGGCCTGCTTCACCTGGTCGCCGTTCTCGTTGTCCCGGTTTAATTCCTTTGCCAGCGTCTTTGCCTGCTGGCCGTTGATCTCGTTCAGCTCGACTTTCTGGCCGGCGTCCAGCTCGAAGCCCTGGCCCTGCTGGCCTTGCTTCTGCTCGGCCTCGATGGCCTGGGACTGCTGCGCGGCCGCCTGGCCGTGGCGTTCCAGCCGCTCAAGGTCTTTCGCCTCGCGCCGCTGCTGCGCCTGCTCGATCTGCTTGGCGTAGCCCTGGGCCAGCTCGTCGTTCGTCGGTTCTGTGCTCATGGTGCGTGCTCCTGGTTGGTTGAAAATTGCGCGTCATCGGCTCAAACCGCCGTTGCCGCGTTCCTGCTCGCGCTGCCGCTGGCGGCTGCGCTCGATCTCCTTCGGGTCGCGTGCATACCTATCGGCAAGCTCGCGCTGCATCTTGTCCAGCTCGACGGCCTGACGCTCCTTCGGCATGGCGTTGAACCGCTCGATGCGCTCGCGCAGCTCGGGCGGCAGCTCGCGCCAGGCGCTCGGGTTGCGGTCGGTGTAGCCTGCAAAGCCCGCCTGCCGCTTCACGGCCAGCGCCTTGAACTGGTCGGCCTCTCGCTTCGCGTACATCTCGGCCCGCTTGCGGTCTTGCTCGCTGACCTGGACGGCCGCCGGGCGCTCCGGCTCGGCCTTGGCCTGGGACGGCTGCGCCAGGCCCGCAAAGGCCCGCTGCTGGCCTTCCTGCATGATCGCAGCCGAGTAGTGCCGGGGGTCTTTCCCGGCCGCCTGGAACTCCTGGGCGACGGCAAGCTGTGCCTTCGCCACGTCCAGCGCCAGGCCGCCGCCGGCCGCCTCGGCGCGCTCGACGCCGGCGCGGAACCCGGCCAGGGGGTCGGGGGCCGTGCGCTCGGCCTGCGGCCGCTGCGGCGCTGCCGGCTGCTCGATCTGCTGCGGCCGCTGCACGGCCGGACGGCCGGCAATGTCGGTCGCGGGCATGAGGTCGGGGCGGCCGTGGCGCTCCAAGCTGCGGCGCATGGCGCGCTGCATCTTCCCGGCCAGCTCGGCCACCTTGGCCCGGCCGCGTTCGAGCCAGCGGCGCATGACGTTTTCGCCGTCGAAGCCGCGCCGGTCGGCAAAGTCCAGCGTGCTTTCCTTCGGCCGCTCGCGGCCCAGCACCTGGGCCAGCTTGCCGGCGGCCAGCTCGGCCGCGCCGCGAACGTGCCAGGTGTTGCGCTCGGCCGTGGTGCCGTCCGGCAGGCGCACGGTTTCCGAACCGCCATGCTCCAGGCCGATGCGGTCGCCGCGCTGCGCGCCGCTGGCGGCAATGGCGCGCTCAAGATCGACGCCCCAAATGGTGTGCCGCTCGCCCTTGTCGTTCTCCAAAGTGGCAAAGTAGCTCGGGCGGTTCTCCGGCTTGTTCTCGTAGGGCGCTGCGCCGTGATCGACCAGCCGCCCGGCCCGCCGGTCGGTGAAGTCGTCGGCCCCGGCAAACAGGGTCGCGGCCTCGCGGTGCCGGGTCATGCCGACATAGGCCAGACTCCTATCCATGCCGGGGGTCGCCAGCAGGTAGGCGCGATCAACCGTTACGCCCTGGGCCTTGTGAATCGTGACTGCATAGCCGTGATCGACGGCCGCATATTGGGACGCCTGCACCTGGCGCGCTTCGCCGCTGTCCAGGCGCACGGCCAGGCTGCCATCCTCGGCCCGCTCGACGGTGCCAAGGGTGCCGTTCTTCACGCCTAGATCGCGGTCGTTTTTCAGGAACACGATGCGGTCGCCGGCAGCGAACTCGCGGCCGCCGCGCTCGGTCATGAACCGGGCGGAACCGGCCAGCTCTCCGCGCTCCTTCCTGGCATCGCGCACGGCCTGGTTAAGCGCCTGAACGTCCGCATTGGAATGGGCAAGGATGATCTGGCTTCCCTTGCCCTGGTCGGCCACGTAGGACGCCGCCAGGGCGTCGCGCGCCGCCTCCCGGCTGCCGTGGATTTGGACGTGGCCGCGCTCGGCGTAGGCCGCCAGGCCATCGGCCACGGAACCGCGCGCAAGCTGCTGGCCGGCCTCGCGCATCCAGGCGTGTTTCTGCCGGCGCACCTCGGTAATTTCCGCCGCTCCGACGTGCTGCACGACGGCACGAAACGCCGCGCCGGCCTCGATGGCGGCAAGCTGCTTGTCATCGCCCAGCAGGACGACTTTTGCCCCGGCCTGCTCGGCGGCTTTCAGCACGCGGCCAAGCTGGCGGCTGCCGATCATGCCCGCCTCGTCGATCACGAGAACATCGCGCGAAGTGAGCTTGTCCTTTCCGTTTTTCCACGCAAATTCAAGGCTGGCGAGCGTGCGGCTTTCGATGCCGCTGCCCGCCTGCAATTCGTCGGCCGCCTTTCCTGCCAGGGCCGCGCCGCGCACGTTGAAGCCCTGCGCTTGCCATGCCTCGCGTGCAACCTTCATCGAGAACGATTTGCCCGTGCCGGCGTCGCCGATGACCACGGCCAGGCTGCCCGGCTTGAGAACGTGCCGGACGGCGTTTTGCTGCTCGGCCGATAGGGTGCCCGCGCCATCAATCGCGGCGTTCGTGATCGGGCCGGAAACGCCATGCCTGCCGGTTCTCGCCAGGCGCTCGGCACTGTCCACCATGCCGCGCTCGGTGTCGATCATTTCGCGGGTGGAGAACTTCGCCGGATCGCGCCCGTTGGCCGGTTCCATCTCGACCAGAAGCGGCGAATTTTCCAGCCTGGCAAGCAAGCCCTGGAACTGGTCGGCATCGTCAATGTAGCGGTTCAGCTCTGCGGCAATATCGCGGCGCGTGAATACCGCTTGCGTGGCCGTGAGCTTGTCTAGGATGATCTCCGGCCGCTCGACAATCTGCCGCGCCTGCTCCTGCCGGTCGGCGTTGTGAATGTCGATGCGGTCGGCCTCCAGGCCGCGCCTGTCCATCGCCACGGCATCGCTGCCGATGTGCTTGGTTGGTGTGAGTTCTACGCCCTGATCTGCATAGCTGCGATGATCTACGCGGGCGCTGATTCCGGCCCGCTCTAGCGCCTCGTTTGTTAGCTCGGCCCACTGCTGGCGAATCTCGATGATGTCGCCCTGGCTTGTGCCAGGAATGCCCGCTTTCTGCCTGTCTTTGTTCGCCAGCTCAATGACGGCCTTCGCGCCTAGCGTTCCATCGGCCTGAATGGTGCGCGTGGTCGCCAGCATATGAACGTGAAAATTCCGGTCGTCGCCCTCCTTGTCTGGTGCGTGAATGCACACATCCACGGCCACGCCGTAGCGGTCTGCGATAGCCTGCCCCATGCGCGTTGCCAGCTCTTTACGGTCGGCTTCGTTCAGCTCATGCGGCAGGGCCGCCCGCCACTCTCGGGCCACTCGCGCATCTTTTCGCTTCTCGGCGGTCTCGGCGGCATTCCACAAGGCGGCACGCTCGGGAACCGGCACGCCTGCGGGCGTGACTATCTCGGACGACAACACGCCGCCTTTGCGGGTGAAATCGAACACTTCGCCGGTGCGCTCATCTACCAGAGACGACGCGGAACGATAGGCGGCAGCGGCCACGGCGCTATGCCCGGCCGCCCGTCCTATCGTGTGCGTGTTCAAGTGGTAGATCGCCATTTTTTTCCTTGGCGTTTTAGCCGCTAAAAAGGGGTGCCGGGGTATCCCCGGCCGCATGAGGGTTGCGCAGCAACCCGTAAGTGCGCATTTCGCTTTGCTGCATGACTATACCAGCGCCGTGCCTTCCCTACCAGCGTCGCAAGGTGCTAACATCACGCGGGCATAACCCGCAATCACGAAAGGAGCTGTAACGATGGCACGAAAGACCCTATCCGAACGCAAGGCCGACAAGCTGGCCGAGCTGAACCGCATCAAGGCCGAGCTGGCTGAACTCGAAAGCAAGGCCGCCGAACGCATCGGCAAGATTGCCATTGCCGCCGGTCTCGGCGATCTCGACATTGACGACGCCGCCATGCGGAAGGAGTTTGAGGCTATCGCCTCGAAATTTCGCAAAGGCGAAACCCAGCAAGCTGCTCCGGCTCCGGCAGCGCCTGGCACGAACTGACCGCGATTTGGGACGCCTTCGGATGAACGCCAGGAGAGAAGATGCACGCCGCAAGATTCGGCTTGGCGGCTTGGTCATCAAGTCCGGCATGGCGGACTATCCGGCATCCGTGATCTTGGGCGCTTTGACCCTCGCGGCCGGCGCGCTCAAAGGGCCGAACGCTGACGCCACCAAAGCGCGCTTTGAGGCGGCCGGCGATGAGGCTTTTTCCGATGATGGAGAGGACGGCGGCAACCGTTCCTAGCCGTCAATTTCTACCTGACAGAGAGGTGAAGCATGATGGATTTTGAAGCTCTAGCAGCGCGATTGTGGGCCGCCGTGGCGGCGGTGTTTTTCGGCGTGTTCTGCCTGTCTCTGGCGACAACGGCGCACGCCCGCGTTTTCCCCGAATGCAACCCGGCGGCCGAAGCCGGAAAGCTCTACGGCGCGGCGGATGCTGACGCCTGGGTGAAGCGCATTTGTGACGCGCAGGAATCGACCTACCGGACGTGGGAAGCGAACCTGCAAAAGCTCGACATTGGGCAGCAGGATTTGGCAATGGCGACGAATGCCGGAGACTGGAACGCCTACCGCGCCAAGTGGGCCGAATTGCTGCCCATCTTGAAGGAAATGGAAGCGGCCGCGCTGGCAAGCCGGAACGCCGTTGGCGCGGCGAACATCCTTAGCCTGTACCGCTCCGATCTCGGCCTTTTCTTGCAGAACGCGGGCCTGGGAACGGCGGCGAACCTGGACGAGTTCAGCGCCCGGATTTCCGGCGGCCTGGACGGCCAGCGCCCGGCGGCGGCCGCTACCGCCGGCGTCAATGTGGTGCAGCAGTCCGTGACGCGGGGCGTTGAGTTCGTGAAGGGGCTGGCGGCTGCGGAAGGCGACAAGGTTCTAGCGGAGTATCGCGGCCAGGTCGAGCAGAGGGCCGAGACCCGCCGGGAGCAGCTTTCAGGCAACACGGCAAGCGGCTATTTCGGCGGCTTTGCCCGGCGCATCACCGAAGTTTGGGGCATCTTCTTCTTCGTCCTGTTCGTGCTGATGCTTGGCGCGGTCGTGGTGGCCGTAAAGCGCAAGCAAAACCCGATCACGCTGGCGGGCGCGGCCTCGCTCGCTTACCTGCTGCCGGGGTCGGCTATGGTGCTGGCGTTCGTGCTGGTTCCGTTCCTGCCTTCCTGGGCCATGATCGCGGCAACCCTGGTCGGCACCTATGCCATGTATGCGCAAGGCGGCCGCATTTGCGGCGCGCTGGCGTCCAGGCTCGGCGACGGCTCTACCCTGGGCCGTCGTCTGCGCGTCCTGGGGGCCTGGCTGGACAATCTGCGGGCCGGTTTGCGGGGTGAACCGGGCGGCGCTGCCAGCATCGGCGCGGCCGCCGTTCAGGCCGCTTCCGCTCCCGGCGCGCAGCCGGTCACGCATGGGTCGGCCAGGTGGGGCACGGTCGCGGAAATCCGCCAGGCCGGGCACCTGGTCGCGCCCGGCAAGCCCGCCGGTTTCGCCCTGGGCAGGGTAGCCGGTGCGCCCGCCGGCCTCGATCAGCGTTTCCGCTTTACCGGCCACGTCGTGACTGTCGCCCCGACCGGCTCCGGCAAGGGCATTGGCGCGGTAATCCCTAACCTCCTGGACTATCCCGGCTCGGCCCTGGTGCTCGACGTGAAGGGCGAAAACGCGGCCGTGACGGCCCGCGCCCGCCGCGAGCTGGGGCATAAGGTTTTCGTGGTCGATCCGTTCGGAGTGACCAAGGGCGAGGCGCACGCCTTCAATCTGCTGGATCGCCTCGATACGAGTGACCCGGAATGCGTCGGTGAATCGGCCGTGCTGGCTGACTGCCTGGTCATTCCAGACCCGAAGGGGCAGGCGCACTTTGACGAGTCGGCCCGGACGCTGCTGCAAGGGCTGATGCTGCACGTTGCCGGACTGGATGAAGGCCGGCGCAATCTGCCGGAAGTGCGGCGCATCCTGACCGCCGGCGAGGAAGTGCTTTTTGAGACCCTGGCCGAAATGGCCGCCGACGAAAAGGCCGCTTTCGGCCTTCCGGCGCGGGCGGCAAACACCATCATGGGGATGCCCGACCGTGAACGCGGCTCGGTGATTTCGACGGCGCAGAAGAGCACGGCCTTTATGGATGATCCACGGATCGCGGCGGCCGTATCGCGCTCCGATTTCAACCTGGCGAACATGAAGGCCGAACTGATGACGGTCTACATGGTGCTGCCCGCCAACAAGATCGGCCCCAATGCCCGCTTTGTCCGGGCCTTCATCGGCTCCGTGATCGCGGCCATCACGTCGAGCACCACGCAACCCATGCACCGGGTCGCCTTCCTGCTCGATGAGTTCGGCCAGCTCGGCTACATGAAGCAGATCGAGGACGCGGTTAGCCTGATGCGCGGCTACGGCCTAGCCTTCTGGGTGTTCATCCAGGACTTGAGCCAGTTGAAGGGCGTCTATCCGAAGTGGCAAACCTTCCTGGCGAACAGCGCCAAGTCGTTCTTTGGCACCGACGACTACGACACGGCCAAGTACATCAGCGACAGCCTGGGCAAAGCCACGATTGAGTTTGAGACGGAGAACACCGGCCGCAACAGCGGCACCGGCGTTTCCGGCGGCGGCGGTTCCCTGAACCGGGGCAAGTCCAGCGGCTCAAGCCAGCAGTTCGCCGGCCGCGAGCTGCTGACGCCGGATGAGGTCATGCGCCTGGGGCCGGAAAAGCCCATCGTGCTGGTGAAGGGCGAATATCCCTACCTGCTCGACCGGCTGAACTACCTGGCCGATCCCGAGTATGCCGGGCGGTTCGACGCCAACCCCTACCATAGCTGACGGGCGCGGCCATGTGGGTTTTCGTCGTCATCGGTTATCTGCTGCTGCTCGGCCTGGCCACCTGGTTCGGCGGCGGCGCGGTGATGACGGTCGCCGCCGGCGGCTTCGTCCTGGCCGTGGCGCTCTGGCTGCTCGATGGCCTGCTGGCCGATCTGCTGCGCGGGCCGCTGCGGTGGCTCGCCAAGCCCTTCCGGGCGCTGGCCTCGGCCCTGGGCGTCCTGATCGTGCTGCCGTTCATCCCCGGCATCTTCCTGGGGTCGTTCCTGCTCGAACTGTTCCGCCGGCGGCAGCGCCTGGCGGAACCCGGCCGCCCTGCCCCGGCCACACCGATGCAGACTGCGACGCGGCGCACGGCGGACGTGATCGACCTGGCGGCATTCCGGCGGCGAAACAACATTAAATGATGTTTTCTGTATTTAATGATTTGCGCCTGATGCGCCCCTCAAAAGTCAAAACTGCGCCCCTTCCGCCTCCAAAGTGGCGAAGGAAGGCCCGTCCTGCGCGGGCTTTCCTGTTCCTGCAAGGCTGGGCGGGCCGGGTTTATTGACTCTTGGGGGGCGCTTCGCGGCGGTGTTGCGCCCGCCATTCCCACGGCGGCACCGGGGCGGCATCGCTCCACAGGCCGCGCCGGGCCGCCCGCGCTTCATCCTGGATCGCATACAGCGTGCGGTCGGCCGCGTAGCGGTCGAACACCCAGGCCATACCGCGCCTGACCTGTTCGGCGCTGGTGTCGATCCCGTCGCAGCTCACGCGGCCGATGGCGCGGCCGTAGCGGTCGTGTCCCCTGTCCTCGATGACGGCCTCGCGGCCGAAGCAAAGGCCGGAAAGGGACTGCTTCGAGCGTTGGCCGAAGGGCTGCCCTTTTTCCGGGGCGTCGATCTCGGCCAGTCGTATGCGGTGCTCCCGCCGCCCGGCGTCAAGAACGGCCAGGGTGTCGCCATCCATGACCGCCACCACACGGCCGCGCAGCTCTCCGCTCTGGGCAGCGGCCGCCAGCGCGAACAGGCACCCGGCCAGCATGGCGCGGATCACTTGCGCCCCCTGCCCTGCCCATCGGACGGAGCCAGGCGGGCGATGAGGGCGGCCATCTGCTCGCTGGAGGCCTCCAGACGGCCGCGCAGCGTGGCGGCTTCTTCCCGCGCCTCAGCGAGCGCCTGCCGGGCTTGGGCGGATTCCTGGTGCGCCCTGTCCAGCTCGGTGCGCAGCTCGGCGGCTCTGGCCTCGGCGGTGTGCGCCTGCTCCTGCGCCTCGGCGAGCTGCCCGCGCAGGCCTGCGGCGGCCTGCTCTGCCTCGCGCCGCTCCCGCTCCAGGGCCTCGATACGGGCGCGGGCCTCGTCCAGCTCGCCGGTGAGTTGGTCGGCCAGCTCGGCCGCCTCGCGCCGTGCCTGCTCCGCCTCCTGGCGTGCTTGTTCCAGGGCCTCGCGCTCGGACGCAAGCCGCGCATTCGCCAGCTCCAGCGCAAGACTCCAGATTTCAGTCCCCGCCTCCGCCAGACGGTCGGCCACGGCCGGCGGGGCCGGCTCGCGGATCGGCGCGGCCTGGCTTGCCTTCCGCGCCCGCCATTCGTTCATGGCCTCGCTGATGGTCGTGAAGGAACCCCCGCCCAAGGCCTTGCGCACAGCGGCTAGGGTTGGCTTCTGGCCGGCGGTGTCCAGCTCGTCGGCGACGGCGAAGATTTGTTCTCGGGTGACGGCCATTCTGCTTTCTCCTGTAGCGTTGTAATAGATTGTATTATACTACAACATACAACACTTTACAAGCGCCGTCCGGGATTTTCGGGGCGGCGGCAGGCCGGCACGCCAGGGCTGATCCGTGGATGCCCTGCAAAGCGCCTAGAAGGGTCGTAGAGGCGTTTTTGAGTGTTCCCGCACCCGAACTACCTGACGGCCGCGTTTCGCGGCTTGTAGGCCATCCTGCGCGGCCTGAGCGTGAAACGAAGTTTTCTTTCCCTGGCGTTCAATCTTGATCCCGGAACCCATCCGCAGGCCTCCAGCGTATGACTGCCGCCTTCCTGGAAACCCAGCGGGGGGAGCCGCGCCCGGAGGGCGTGGGGGGCGGCAGCCCCCAAGGGGGGGCGACTGCGCGAGCACCGCAGGCCAAAGGCCGAGGAGCGCAGGACGGGGGGGACGGCACGTCCCCCGCGCAGCAGGGGGGATCAATTCGCCCCCTCTGGGGGGCACTTTACAGGGGGAGGGGGAGCCGCGAAGCGGGGGAACCCCGAAGGGGTGCCCCGGCCTTCAGGCCGCCTTGGCTGTTGGTTGACGCCAAGGGATCGTTATCC
>NZ_SMAK01000020.1 GCF_004346195.1 Tepidamorphus gemmatus
CGTGCCGATCGCCATGGAGGAGCGCCTGCGCTTCGCCATCCGCGAGGGCGGCCGCACCGTCGGCGCCGGCGTCGTCTCCCAGATCATCGAGTAGGTAGCGGAACTACCCAAAGGAGTGTAGCTCAACTGGCTAGAGCACCGGTCTCCAAAACCGGGGGTTGGGGGTTCGAGTCCCTCCACTCCTGCCAGTTCCGCTGACCGGCGATCCGGTCGAAAGGCTGAAGACGACGATGGCCAGGGTTAACCCGTTCGAATTCCTGCAGCAGGTGCGGGCCGAGACCAGGAAGGTCACGTGGCCGACGCGGCGCGAGACGGCTATCACCACGGTCATGGTGTTCATCATGGCCGTGCTGGCGGCGCTGTTCTTCCTGGCCGCCGACCAGATCATCTCGTTTGGTGTCGGCTTCCTGCTCGGAACGCGCTGAGGAGACCCCCGGCCAATGGCCATGCGCTGGTACATCGTTCACACCTACTCGAACTTCGAGAAGAAGGTCGCGGAGTCTATTCGCGAGAAGGCAGCCGCGGCCGGACTTTCCGACCGGTTCGAGGAGATCCTCGTGCCGACCGAGAAGGTCGTCGAGGTCCGGCGCGGACGGAAGATCGATACGGAGCGGAAGTTCTTTCCCGGTTATGTGCTCGTCCGCATGGACATGACGGACGATACGTACCATCTGATAAAGAACACCCCGAAGGTCACCGGCTTTCTCGGCACGGACAAGAAGCCAACCCCGATTTCCGATGCCGAGGCCCAGCGCATCGTCCAGCAGGTTCAGGAAGGGATCGACCGGCCGAAGCCGTCGATCCATTTCGAGATCGGCGAGCAGGTGCGTGTGGCCGACGGCCCGTTCGCATCGTTCAACGGCGTGGTCGAGGACATCGACGAGGAGCGCGCCCGCTTGAAGGTTGCGGTCTCGATTTTCGGTCGGGCTACCCCGGTCGAGCTCGAATACGGACAGGTCGAGAAGCTCTGACTGTCCGTTCCCGCGTGGGAGATCCAGGTCGGTCCGCCACCCGGTCTGGTGATCGAACCACGCTCCTCCAGCGGCGCCGTCCCAGGCGCGGAAGGATGAAGACATGGCGAAGAAGATCATAGGCTACATCAAGCTGCAGGTGCCGGCCGGCTCGGCGACCCCGTCGCCGCCGATCGGTCCCGCGCTCGGCCAGCGTGGCCTGAACATCATGGAGTTCTGCAAGGCGTTCAATGCCAGGACGCAGGATATCGAGAAGGGCCAGCCCTGTCCGACCGTCATCACGGTGTTCCAGGACAAGTCGTTCACCTTCGAGATCAAGACGGCTCCTGCCTCGTACTTCCTGAAGCAGGCGGCCAAGATCAACAAGGGGGCCAAGCTTCCCGGGCGCGACAAGGTCGGCGTCGTCACGCGTGACCAGATCCGCGAGATCGCCAACGTGAAGCTCAAGGATCTCAATGCCAACGATGTCGAGCAGGCGATGAAGATCATCGAGGGATCGGCGCGTTCGATGGGCCTCGAGGTGCAGGGGTAAGGGCCATGGCAAAGGTCGGAAAGCGTCTGAAGGCCGCCCGTGAGGGCATTGATCCGCGCAAGCTCCTGCCGCTCCCGGAAGCCGTGAAGCTCATCAAGGAGCGGGCGACCGCCAAGTTCGACGAGACGGTCGAGGTCGCCATCAATCTCGGTGTCGACCCGCGCCACGCCGATCAGATGGTGCGGGGCGTCTGCCAGCTTCCCAACGGGACCGGCCGCACCGTTCGCGTGGCGGTGTTCGCCAAGGGCGACAAGGCTGAGGAGGCGCGGGCTGCCGGCGCCGACGTGGTCGGCGCCGAGGATCTCGTCGAGCAGATCCAGAGGGGCGAGATCAATTTCGATCGCTGCATCGCGACCCCGGACATGATGCCGCTGGTCGGCCGGCTCGGAAAGGTGCTCGGTCCGCGCGGCCTGATGCCCAATCCGAAGGTCGGGACGGTGACCGCCGACGTGGCGAACGCCGTCAGGGAGCAGAAGGGCGGTGCGGTTGAGTTCCGCGTCGACAAGGCGGGCATCATCCATGCCGGCATCGGCAAGGCGAGCTTCAGCGAGGAGGCGCTGGTGGAGAATACCCGCGCGCTCGTCGATGCCGTGGTCAAGGCGAAGCCGTCGGGCGCGAAGGGGACCTACGTGCAGCGTGTGGCGATGTCGTCAACCATGGGTCCAGGGGTTCGGGTCGACCCGGCGACGGCACTGCACGCCTGACGGCAACCGGTCGGCGGGCCGGAAGGAATTGGAGTTTCCGCCCGGGAGACCGGGCGGAGGACTGGGCCCGGCGGCAGGCCGACGGGCCCAAACCTGTCCGAGACTGCGGGTGCCTTCGGGCCTAAGTCCTCACGGAGCCTGCACAGACGGGACTTGAACCGCATTCGCGGTGCGATCGGCACCGCCATCCGGTTCGGACCTCGTTGTCCTCGCGGTCTTGCGGCCGTCGGGGCGGGACAGGAACGCGAGCGCCGTCTGCGTCCCGCTTCCGCCGGACAGGACGGCAAGGGCAACCGGCGACGGCAATGCTGTCGCCAGACTGGAGAGAGCAGGTGGACAGAGCGGAAAAGTCTGAGCTCGTCGCGTCGCTCCACGAGGTGTTCCGGAACACCGGCGTGGTCGTCGTGGCCCACTATGCCGGTCTCACGGTCGCCGAGATGACGGATCTCCGGGGGCGCATGCGCTCGGCCGGCGGCCGCATCAAGGTGGCCAAGAACCGCCTCGCCAAGCTCGCGCTCGAGGGTACCGACATGGCCCATCTCGGTGCGCTGCTGAAGGGGCCGACCGTGATCGCCTATTCGGACGATCCGGTCGCCGCCCCGAAGGTTGCCACCGACTTCGCCAAGACCAACCAGAAGCTGGTCATTCTTGGCGGAGCGATGGGCAGCACGGCCCTCGACCCGGACGGCGTCAGGTCATTGGCGACGCTGCCTTCGCTTGACGAACTGAGGGCGAAGCTGGTCGGCATGATCAACACGCCGGCAACCCGGGTTGCGCAGGTGCTCGCCGCGCCTGGCGGGCAGATCGCGCGTGTGCTGGCTGCATACGCCGAGAAGAACGAGGCGGCCTGACGGCCGACATCCCGAAACTGGTTCGAACCGAGAAGGAACTGCACAATGGCTGATCTCAGCAAGATCGTCGAAGAATTGTCCAATCTCACCGTCCTCGAGGCGGCCGAGCTGTCGAAGATGCTCGAGGAGAAGTGGGGCGTTTCCGCCGCCGCTCCGGTGGCCGTCGCCGCCGTCGGCGCTGCCGCCGCTCCGGCCGAGGCCGCCGAGGAGAAGACCGAGTTCGACGTGATCCTGACGTCTGCGGGCGCCCAGAAGATCAACGTCATCAAGGAAGTTCGCGCCATCACCAATCTCGGCCTCAAGGAGGCCAAGGATCTGGTCGAAGGTGCGCCGAAGCCGGTCAAGGAAGGTGTCTCGAAGGACGAGGCCGCGCAGATCAAGGCGAAGCTGGAAGCTGCCGGCGCGACCGTCGAGGTCAAGTAGGTCCGGTGCGGCGCAACGCGCCGAAGCGGAGTCCCGAAGTCGGTTCGGTTTCGGGTGTTGTTGAAACGGGCCCGCGCTCCGGTCTCCCGGAGCGCGGGCGCGGCCATGGCGGAAGCTGATGCCGCCACGGAAACCGGCATGGTCGGCCCGCACCCGGTGGACGGCTGGGCCGCGAGAGGTGGACAGGACGTCTGGCCGGACGATCCCATTTCCGGGGTCCTCCGGCGAGCCGTTCGAGAGCGATACGAGGAGCGACGATGGCGCAGACCTTTACTGGCCGCAAGCGCGTTCGCAAGAGTTTTGGCAAGATCCGCGAGGTCGCGCCGCTGCCCAACCTGATCGAGGTGCAGAAGGCGTCCTATGACCAGTTCCTGCAGGTCGACAATCCGGCCGGCGGACGGGAGGACAGCGGCCTGCAGGCCGTTTTTGCGTCGGTGTTCCCGATTTCCGACTTCGCCGAGACGGCCATGCTCGAATTCGTCCGCTACGAGTTCGAGCCGCCGAAGTACGATGTCGACGAGTGCCGGCAGCGCGGCATGACCTATGCCGCGCCGCTGAAGGTTACGCTTCGCCTGATCGTCTTCGACGTCGACGAGGACACCGGCGCCAAGTCGGTCAAGGACATCAAGGAGCAGGACGTCTACATGGGCGACATGCCGCTCATGACGGACAATGGCACCTTCATCGTCAACGGCACCGAGCGCGTCATCGTCTCGCAGATGCATCGTTCGCCTGGCGTGTTCTTCGACCACGACAAGGGCAAGACGCATTCGTCGGGCAAGTTGCTGTTCGCGGCCCGGATCATCCCCTACCGGGGATCCTGGCTCGACATCGAGTTCGATGCCAAGGACATCGTGCATGCCCGCATCGACCGTCGTCGCAAGCTGCCGGTTACGACGCTGCTGCTGGCGCTCGGCCTCGACGCCGAGGAGATCCTGGCAACCTTCTACGATCACATCGAACTGACCCGGGCCAGCGGTGGCGGGTGGCGGCGGCCGTTCGATGCCGCGCGCATGCGCGGTGTGAAGATGCAGTACGATCTCGTCGATGCGGATACCGGTGAGGTCGTCTGGGAGGCCGGCCGCAAGCTCACCATGCGCAAGGCGCGCGAACTGGCCGAGAAGGGTCTCACGTCGCTGAAGATTTCCGACGAGGAGGTGATCGGCCTGTATCTGGCCACCGACATGGTCAACATGCAGACCGGTGAGATCTATGCCGAGGCCGGCGAGGAGATCACCGCGCAGATGCTGGAGATGTTCGCGGAGAACGGCTTTGACTCGATCTCGGTGCTTGACATCGACTCCGTCAGCGCCGGGCCGTTCATCCGCAACACGCTGGCGATCGACAAGAACGAGACCCGCGAAGAGGCGCTGTTCGATATCTACCGGGTGATGCGTCCGGGCGAGCCGCCGACCCTCGAGGCGGCCGAGGCGATGTTCCACTCGCTGTTCTTCGATCCGGAACGCTACGATCTGTCGGCGGTCGGCCGGGTGAAGATGAACATCCGCCTGGAGCTCGACTGCCCGGACACCGTCCGCGTGCTGCGCAAGGAGGATATCCTCGCCGTCATCAAGACGCTCGTCGACCTCAGGGACGGCAAGGGCGAGATCGACGACATCGACAATCTCGGCAACCGTCGGGTGCGCTCGGTCGGCGAATTGATGGAGAACCAGTACCGCGTCGGTCTGCTGCGCATGGAGCGGGCGATCAAGGAACGCATGTCGTCGGTCGAGATCGACACGGCGATGCCGCAGGACCTGATCAATGCCAAGCCGGCGGCGGCGGCGGTGCGGGAATTCTTCGGATCCTCGCAGCTCTCGCAGTTCATGGATCAGACGAATCCGCTCTCGGAAATCACCCACAAGCGCCGACTGTCGGCGCTCGGACCGGGCGGTCTGACGCGCGAGCGCGCCGGCTTCGAGGTGCGCGACGTGCATCCGACGCATTATGGCCGCATCTGTCCGATCGAGACGCCGGAAGGCCCGAATATCGGGCTGATCAACTCGCTGGCGACCTTTGCCCGGGTCAACAAGTACGGCTTCATCGAGACGCCCTACCGCAAGGTGCGCGACGGTCGTGTGACCGACGAAGTGGTCTACCTGTCGGCGATGGAGGAGGCGCGCCACCACATCGCCCAGGCGAATGCCGCGCTCGACAGCGACGGCCGCCTCATCGAGGAACTGGTGGTCTGCCGGCATGCCGGCGACGTGCTGATGGTGACACCCGACAAGGTCGACTACATGGACGTGTCGCCGAAGCAGCTGGTCTCGGTGGCCGCGGCACTGATCCCGTTCCTCGAGAACGACGACGCCAACCGGGCGCTGATGGGCTCCAACATGCAGCGCCAGGCGGTGCCTCTGGTACGCGCCGAGGCGCCGCTGGTGGGAACCGGCATGGAGGCTGTGGTTGCGCGCGATTCGGGGGCGGCGATCTCTGCCCGGCGTGCCGGCGTCATCGATCAGGTCGACGCGACCCGTATCGTCGTCCGCGCCACCGAGGAGGTCGAGGCCGGCAAGTCGGGCGTCGACATCTACCGGCTGATGAAGTTCCAGCGGTCGAACCAGAACACCTGCATCAACCAGCGTCCGCTGGTCAGGGTCGGTGACGTCGTGAAGAAGGGCGACATCATTGCCGACGGTCCCTCGACCGATCTCGGCGAACTGGCGCTCGGCCGCAACGTGCTCGTCGCGTTCATGCCCTGGATGGGCTACAATTTCGAAGACTCCATCCTGCTGTCGGAGCGTGTCGTGCGCGACGACATCTTCACCTCGATCCATATCGAGGAGTTCGAGGTGATGGCCCGCGACACCAAGCTCGGGCCGGAGGAGATCACCCGCGACATCCCGAACGTGTCCGAAGAGGCGCTGAAGAATCTCGACGAGGCGGGCATCGTCTATATCGGTGCCGAGGTGAATGCCGGCGACATCCTGGTCGGCAAGATCACGCCGAAGGGCGAGAGTCCGATGACGCCGGAGGAGAAGTTGCTGCGGGCGATCTTCGGCGAGAAGGCATCCGACGTGCGCGACACCTCGCTGCGCGTGCCGCCGGGCGTGACCGGCACGGTCGTCGAGGTGCGGGTGTTCAACCGGCACGGCGTCGAAAAGGACGAGCGGGCGATCGCCATCGAGCGCGAGGAGATCGAGCGTCTCGCCAAGGATCGCGACGACGAGCAGGCGATCCTCGATCGCAACGTCTTCGGCCGTCTTGCCGACATGCTGACGGGGCAGATTGCGGCCAGCGGTCCGAAGGGCATCAAGAAGGATGTCGAGATTACCCGCGAGCTGCTGTCCGAGGTGCCGCGCGGCCAGTGGTGGCAGTTCGGTCTCGCCGACGAGGCGCGGATGGCCGAGGTCGAGGCGCTGCGCAAGCAGTACGACGAATCGAAGAAGCGTCTGGAGCAGCGCTTCCTCGACAAGGTCGAGAAGTTGCAGCGCGGCGACGAGTTGCCGCCCGGCGTGATGAAGATGGTCAAGGTCTTCGTTGCGGTGAAGCGCAAGATCCAGCCGGGCGACAAGATGGCCGGCCGGCACGGCAACAAGGGCGTGGTCAGCCGCATCGTGCCGATCGAGGACATGCCTTTCCTCGATGACGGCACGCATGTCGACATCGTGCTCAATCCGCTCGGCGTGCCGAGCCGCATGAATGTCGGGCAGATCCTCGAGACCCATCTGGGATGGGCCTGCGCAGGGCTCGGCAAGCAGATCGGCCAGGCGATCGACGCCTATCGCAAGAGCGGCGAGGCGCAGCGGCTGCGTGAAGCCTATGCGCGCATCTACGGCAATGACGAGACAATCGCGGATCTCGATGAAGCCGGACTGGTCGAGCTGGGCGAGAACCTGAGAAAGGGTGTGCCGGTGGCAACCCCTGTTTTCGACGGTGCGCACGAGAGCGACATCGTCGAGATGTTGGAGAAGGCCGGGCTCGAGTCGTCAGGCCAGGTCACTCTGTTCGACGGACGTACCGGCGAGCCGTTCGACCGCAAGGTCACGGTCGGTTACATCTACATGCTGAAGCTGCACCACCTGGTCGACGACAAGATCCACGCCCGCTCGATCGGCCCCTACAGCCTCGTCACCCAGCAGCCGCTCGGCGGCAAGGCCCAGTTCGGCGGCCAGCGCTTCGGCGAGATGGAGGTCTGGGCGCTGGAGGCCTATGGCGCAGCCTACACGCTGCAGGAAATGCTGACGGTGAAGTCGGACGATGTGGCCGGCCGCACCAAGGTCTACGAGGCGATCGTCCGCGGCGACGACACGTTCGAGGCCGGCATCCCCGAATCCTTCAACGTTCTGGTGAAGGAGATGCGCTCGCTGGGGCTCAACGTTGAGCTGATCGCCAGCCGCGCCCGCACGACCCCACCGCCGGCCGGGCCGATGCTGCCGCCGCCGCCGGCGGATGCCGCCGAATAGCCGACGCGACCGAGAGCCGCCGTTTCTCATTCCGCCGGACCGGGATCGACGATCCCGGTTGCGGCCCAAAGGGAGCAGGACATGAACCAGGAAGTCCTCAACCTCTTCAATCCAACTGCGCCACAGCAGACGTTCGACCAGATCAGGATCTCGATCGCGAGCCCGGAGAAGATCAAGTCGTGGTCCTTCGGCGAGATCAAGAAGCCGGAGACGATCAACTACCGTACCTTCAAGCCGGAACGCGACGGTCTGTTCTGTGCCCGCATCTTCGGTCCGATCAAGGACTACGAGTGCTTGTGCGGGAAGTACAAGCGCATGAAGTACAAGGGCATCATCTGCGAGAAGTGCGGCGTCGAGGTGACGCTGTCGCGCGTGCGCCGCGAGCGCATGGGGCATATCGAGCTGGCAGCCCCGGTTGCGCACATCTGGTTCCTGAAGTCGCTGCCGAGCCGCATCGGCATGATCCTGGACATGACCCTGAAGGATCTCGAGCGGATCCTCTATTTCGAGAACTATGTGGTCATCGAGCCGGGTCTGACGCCGCTGAAGAAGGGGCAACTCCTCAATGAGGAGGAGTATCTCGACGCCCAGGACAAGTATGGCGAGGACACCTTCACCGCGATGATCGGCGCGGAGGCGATCCGCGATCTGCTGTCGGCGCTCGACCTGGAGAAACTTGCAGCCGACCTTCGGGTCGAGATTGCCGAGTCCACGTCGGAGCTCAAGCCGAAGAAGCTCGCGAAGCGGTTGAAGCTGATCGAGTCGTTCATCGAATCCGGCAACCGGCCGGAATGGATGATCCTGACGGTAATCCCGGTGATCCCGCCGGATCTGCGGCCGCTGGTGCCGCTTGATGGCGGCCGGTTCGCGACATCGGACCTCAACGATCTCTATCGCCGCGTCATCAACCGCAACAATCGTCTGAAGCGGCTGATCGAGCTGCGCGCTCCCGACATCATCATCCGCAACGAGAAGCGGATGCTGCAAGAGGCTGTCGATGCGCTGTTCGACAATGGGCGGCGCGGCCGCGTCATCACCGGCGCCAACAAGCGTCCGTTGAAGTCGCTGGCCGACATGCTGAAGGGCAAGCAGGGCCGGTTCCGCCAGAACCTGCTCGGCAAGCGTGTCGACTATTCCGGCCGCTCGGTGATCGTGGTGGGTCCGGAGCTGAAGCTCCACCAATGCGGCCTGCCGAAGAAGATGGCGCTGGAGCTGTTCAAGCCATTCATCTACTCGCGACTTGAGGCCAAGGGGCTGTCGTCGACGGTGAAGCAGGCCAAGAAGCTGGTCGAGAAGGAGAAGCCTGAGGTCTGGGATATCCTGGACGAGGTGATCCGCGAGCACCCGGTGATGCTCAACCGTGCGCCGACGCTGCACCGTCTCGGCATCCAGGCGTTCGAGCCGACGCTGATCGAAGGCAAGGCGATACAGCTGCATCCGCTGGTCTGCGCAGCCTTCAATGCCGACTTCGACGGCGACCAGATGGCGGTGCACGTGCCGCTGTCGCTCGAGGCGCAGCTCGAGGCCCGCGTGCTGATGATGTCGACCAACAACATCCTGCATCCGGCCAACGGCTCGCCGATCATCGTGCCGAGCCAGGACATCGTCCTGGGACTCTACTACCTGTCGATGATGCGCCAGAGGGAGCCGGGCGAGGGCATGGCCTTCGCCTCGATCGGCGAGATCGAGCATGCGCTGCATACGAAGACGGTGACGCTGCACACCAAGATCAAGGGCCGCGTCCATGCCTTCGACGAGAATGGTCAGGAGACGACCCGCATCGTCGAGACCACGCCGGGGCGGATGCTGATCGGCCAGCTGCTGCCCAAGCATCCCTCGGTGCCGTTCGACGTGGTCAACAAGCCGCTCACCAAGCGCGAGATCTCCAACGCCATCGACACGGTCTACCGTCACTGCGGCCAGAAGGAGACGGTGATCTTCTGCGACCGGATGATGGCGCTCGGCTTCCGGCATGCCTGCCTCGCCGGCATCTCGTTCGGCAAGGACGACATGGTGATCCCGGACACCAAGGAGAAGCTGGTCGAGGAGACCCGCCAGCTCGCCAAGGAGTACGAGCAGCAGTACAACGACGGCTTCATCACCCAGGGCGAGAAGTACAACAAGGTCGTTGACGCGTGGGCGAAGTGCACCGACCGCGTCGCCGACGAGATGATGGCGCGCATCCAGGCGGTGGAGTTCGACCCGGAGACCGGGCGCGAGAAGCCGATCAACTCGATCTACATGATGGCCCACTCGGGCGCCCGCGGTTCGCCGGCGCAGATGAAGCAGCTCGCCGGCATGCGCGGCCTGATGGCCAAGCCGTCCGGCGAGATCATCGAGAGCCCGATCATCTCCAACTTCAAGGAGGGCCTGTCGGTGCTCGAGTACTTCAACTCGACGCATGGCGCGCGCAAGGGCCTCGCAGACACCGCCCTGAAGACGGCCAATTCCGGCTATCTGACCCGTCGTCTGGTCGACGTCGCCCAGGATTCGATCATTACCGAGCTGGATTGCGGCTCGACCCGCGGCATCACCATGGCCGCCGTCGTCGACGCCGGCGAGGTGATCGTCTCGCTCGGTCAGCGCGTGCTGGGCCGCACGGCGGCCGAGAATGTCGTCGATCCGCGCACCAATGAGGTGATCGTCCCAGCCGGGCGGATGATCGAGGAGAAGGACGTCGAGCGGATCGAGGAAGCCCAGATCCAGGAGATCAAGATCAGATCGGTGTTGACCTGCGAGACCCGCAACGGCGTCTGCGGCACGTGCTACGGCCGTGACCTGGCGCGGGGCACCCCGGTCAACTTGGGCGAGGCGGTTGGTGTCATCGCCGCCCAGTCGATCGGCGAGCCGGGCACCCAGCTGACCATGCGCACGTTCCATATCGGTGGCACCGCCCAGATCGCCGAGCAGTCCTTCATCGAGTCCAACTTCGATGGCAAGGTGGAGCTGCGGAACCGCAACGTGGTGCGCGACTCCGAGGGCTCGCTCATCGTCATGGGGCGCTCCGTTTCGCTGGTCATCGTGGATGGCGAGGGCAACGAGCGGGCGGTTCACCGCCTCAACTACGGCACGCGCCTCAGGGTGGATGAGGGCGACACGGTGAAGCGCGGCCAACGTCTCGCCGAATGGGATCCTTATACCCGGCCGATCATCACCGAGGTCGACGGTGTCGTCGGCTTCGAGGATCTTGTCGAGGGCGCCTCGCTGATCGAGACTGCCGACGAATCAACCGGCATCACCAAGCGTGTCGTCACCGACTGGCGGACCAATCCGCGCGGCGCGGAGCTGCGCCCGGCTCTGGTGATCCGCGGCAAGGACGGCGAGGTCCGCAAGCTGTCGCGCGGCGGCGAAGCCCGGTATCTGCTCGCCGTCGATACGGTGATCGCGGTCGAGCCGGGTGCGGAGGTCAAGGCCGGCGACGTTCTTGCCCGCATCACGCTCGAAAGCGCCAAGACCCGCGACATCACCGGTGGTCTGCCGCGCGTGGCCGAGCTCTTCGAAGCCCGGCGTCCGAAGGATCACGCGATCATCGCGGAAATCACCGGAACCGTCCGGTTCGAGCGCGACTACAAGAACAAGCGCCGGATCCGCATCGTGCCGGATGACGAGAACGAGGAGCCACGGGAATATCTTATCCCGAAGGGGCGCCACCTCTACGTGCAGGAGGGCGACCACATCGAGAAGGGCGAGTACATTCTCGACGGCAACCCGGCCCCGCACGACATCCTGGCGATCAAGGGCGTCGAGGAGTTGGCGGCCTATCTGGTCAACGAGATCCAGGAAGTCTATCGGCTGCAGGGCGTGTCGATCAACGACAAGCACATCGAGGTCATCGTCCGGCAGATGCTGCAGAAGGTGGAGATCTCCGACCCGGGCGACTCTGATTTCCTGTCCGGCGAGCAGATCGACCAGATCGAGTTGCAGGAGACGGCCGAACGGCTGGTCGCCGAAGGCAAGCGGCCGCCGACAGGAACGCCGGTGCTGCTCGGCATCACCAAGGCGAGCCTGCAGACCCGCAGCTTCATCTCCGCGGCCTCCTTCCAGGAAACCACGCGCGTCCTCACCGAGGCCGCGACTCAGGGCAAGGTCGATACGCTCGAGGGGCTGAAGGAGAATGTCATCGTCGGGCGCCTCATTCCGGCCGGCACGGGCGCGGTGATGAACCGCCTGCGCGAGATCGCCACCCACCGCGACGATCTGATCGTGGAAAGCCGCGAGCGGGGCGCGCTGGAGGAAGTGCGCCCGGCAGGGGGCGCGGCCGAGTAGCGCGCAACCCGGCCAGGGCACATGCCGTGATGAAGGCCGCCCCCGAGGGGGCGGCCATTTCGCGTCCCGGGGCGGAAACCGGCTGCGCGGCATTACCCGGTTGCCGTGCGGCTGCCCCGAACCCGGCGCTGCTGCCCGACCTGTCAGACGATACCGGTTGGCTGACGGGCCGCGGCGGGTGTTCCTGCCGCCGCGATCGTGCGATGGTCGGACCCGGCAGCCGAATGGCTCGGCGCCGGGCCCCGTGGCGGAGAGGAAGATGTCCGATGAATGTTGCGAGGACGTGCACGTCTATGTCCTCGTCGGCCGTGCGTCGCGTGCCGGGCCGCTCGCCGACGGATACGATCCGTCCGAGGACGAGAACGACGCCGTTCCCGTCAACGTCCTGCTGACCGCGACCGACGAGGGGGCGGCGATCAGCCGCGCCCTGGCGGCGCTTGCCAACGAAGGCTACGGCCGGGCGGAACTCGACCGGATCGGCATTGTGGACGGGGAGCCCGACGATCCGACGTTCGCGGCGGCCTATTGGGATGCCATCGACGGCGAAGTGGCGGTGATCGCGTTCCACGGTTGAACCGTCGCGGCGACCCTCGCGCGTCTGTTGCCGACCCGGCGATTCAAGTCTACCGTGACGTTGCGGCGCGAACCGTCGCTGGCGGGCCATCGCGCATTGCACCCGTCAAACCATGGGGCGGGAGGCATTGATGCCGCGTTCGTCAAGGGCACTGTTTCGGAGATGGATCGCAGGCGGCTTGCTGCTGGCCGGGGCGACCGTCGTGTCGGCGCAATCGGTCGAGGCCCAGACCGTGGAGTTCCGCGGTGGCGGCTTCTTCTCCTTCACCAGCCAGTGTCAGGCCGAGGGCTGGGAGGGAACTGTATATGCCAGTGCACGCTACCGTCCGCCAGGGGTCGGCAGCAACGGCCCCAGCACGCGGTTCTCGGTGTTCTTCCCCCTGTTCTATGCGACCAGCTTCGTGTTGCAGTCCGGCAACCTCACCGCGGCTTACAAGACGGTCGACGGCGGGGGGCTCGGCAGCCAGCTCTGGGTCTATCCGACAAAGCCGAGGATGCGCGTGACGCTGCGCTCCCCGTCAGCCGTCAATGCCAGCACCGAGGCGGTGCGCCTGAAGGGTCAGATCAACGGATTCGATAACGTCAGGAACTGCGTCGTGGACTTCGACGTCAGTCTGACCCGGCGGCCCTGAGTCGCCCGATCAGCGCAGGGGCGGCCGTCTGATCGTCCCGGGATATGTCGTCTTGCGACAAATGTCGCGAAGGCTTCGGAATTCGTGACGATATTGCCCGTTTGCGGGGTTGACGGGGCAGGAGCCGGCGAATATGTTCCGCCGAGCTTCGCGGCAGGTGGTAGGCCTGTTCCGTTCGTGTCATCGCGACATGAACATCGTTTAAGGCCTAGACACTGACGCTCGTCTTGCGACGAACAACTAGCGAGCCACGATCGCGGCCTCCGGGCTGCGATCCTCTGTTTTGGGACCGCTCTCCGGGTTCGGGGCGGCGGTCCTTGATGTCGTTTACGCGCAGTCCGGCTCTGCCGGCTAGGGATCTGAAGAAGGCGATCGATGCCGACGATCAACCAATTGATCCGCAATCCGCGGAAGGCGCCGGTGAAGCGCAACAAGGTGCCGGCGATGGAGGCCTGCCCGCAGAAGCGTGGCGTCTGCACCCGCGTCTACACGACAACCCCGAAGAAGCCGAACTCCGCGCTTCGCAAGGTGGCCAAGGTGCGCCTGACGAATGGCTTCGAGGTGATCGGGTACATTCCTGGCGAGGGTCACAATCTCCAGGAGCACTCGGTGGTGATGATTCGCGGTGGCCGCGTGAAGGATCTTCCGGGCGTGCGCTATCACATCATTCGCGGTGTGCTCGACACCCAGGGTGTATCGGCTCGCCGTCAGCGCCGGTCCAAGTATGGAGCCAAGAGGCCCAAGTAAGTCGGGCCTCTTCGCATTTTTGATGGTCCGCCGAGGGCCGAAGGATTCATAGACAGGTACGAGTGAGGGCCAGCCGATGTCCCGCCGCCACAGCGCCGAGAAACGCGAGATCATCCCGGATCCGAAGTACGGGGATGTGACGGTCTCGAAGTTCATGAATTCGATCATGCGCCACGGCAAGAAGTCGGTGGCGGAGAGCATCGTCTACGGCGCCTTCGATGCCATAGAGAGCCGCGCGAAGCAGGATCCGGTCGCGGTGTTCCGGCAGGCGCTCGACAATGTGATGCCGTCGATCGAGGTGCGTTCCCGCCGGGTCGGCGGTGCGACCTACCAGGTGCCGGTCGAGGTTCGTCCGGACCGCCGCCAGGCGCTGGCGATCCGCTGGCTGATCGCTGCCGCGCGCGCCCGCAACGAGCGCACGATGGTCGAGCGGCTGTCCGGCGAGCTGCTGGATGCCTTCAACAACCGCGGCTCCGCCGTGAAGAAGCGCGAGGACACGCACCGGATGGCCGATGCCAACCGGGCCTTCTCGCATTACCGCTGGTGACGGGACGACGGAGCCAGGATCATGCCGCGCACGCACAAGATCGAGGACTACCGGAACTTCGGCATCATGGCCCACATCGATGCCGGCAAGACCACGACCACCGAGCGGGTGCTCTTCTATACCGGGAAGAGTCACAAGATCGGCGAGGTCCATGAGGGCGCGGCCACCATGGACTGGATGGAGCAGGAGCAGGAGCGCGGCATCACCATCACGTCCGCCGCGACGACCGCTTACTGGAAGGACAAGCGTCTCAACATCATCGACACGCCCGGCCATGTCGACTTCACGATCGAGGTCGAGCGGTCGCTTCGGGTGCTCGATGGCGCCATCGCGCTGCTTGATGCCAATGCTGGCGTCGAACCGCAGACCGAGACGGTGTGGCGTCAGGCCGACAAGTACCACGTGCCGCGGATGATCTTCGTCAACAAGATGGACAAGATCGGCGCTGATTTCTACCGCTCGGTCGAGATGGTGAGGACCCGTCTCGGCGCCACGCCGCTCGTGATCCAGCTGCCGATCGGCGCGGAGAGCGAGTTCAGGGGTGTCGTCGATCTGGTGGCGATGAAGGGGATCGTCTGGCGCGACGAGACGCTCGGCGCCCAGTACGACTATGTCGACATTCCCGCAGATCTCGCCGATCAGGCAGAGACCTATCGCGAGAAGCTGGTGGAGCTGGCGGTCGAAGTCGACGAGTCTGCGATGGAAGCCTATCTGGAGGGCAACCTGCCGGACGAGGCGACGCTGAAGCGGCTCATCCGCAAGGGCACCATCGAGTCGGCATTCGTGCCGGTCCTGTGCGGCTCGGCCTTCAAGAACAAGGGTGTGCAGCCGCTGCTTGATGCGGTGGTCGACTATCTTCCGTCGCCGGTCGACGTGCCGGACATCAAGGGCATCGACGTCAAGACCGGCGAGGAGATCCGCCGCAAGTCGAGCGACGACGAGCCACTGGCGATGCTGGCGTTCAAGATCATGAACGACCCGTTCGTGGGCTCGCTCACCTTCTGCCGCATCTATTCGGGAAAGCTCGAGGCCGGCACGCAGGTTCTGAACACGGTCAAGGACAAGCGCGAACGTATCGGCCGCATGCTGCACATGCATGCGAACCACCGTGAGGACATCAAGGAGGCCTTCGCGGGCGACATCGTCGCGATTGCCGGCCTCAAGGAGGTCACCACGGGCGACACGCTGTGTGATCCGCTGAAGCCGGTGATCCTCGAGCGGATGGAGTTTCCGGAGCCGGTCATCGAGATCGCGATCGAGCCGAAGACCAAGGCCGACCAGGAGAAGATGGGCATCGCCCTGCATCGCCTCGCCGCCGAGGATCCGTCGTTCCGTGTCGGAACCGACGAGGAGTCCGGCCAGACGATCATCAAGGGCATGGGCGAGCTTCACCTCGAGATCATCGTCGACCGCATGCGGCGCGAGTTCAAGGTCGAGGCGAATGTCGGCGCGCCGCAGGTCGCCTACCGCGAGACGGTCACCAAGTCGGCCGAGGTCGACTACACGCACAAGAAGCAGACCGGCGGGTCCGGACAGTTCGCGCGCGTCAAGCTGGTCGTCGAGCCGAACGAGCCGGGCGCCGGTTTCGAGTTCGTCAGCGAGATCGTCGGCGGTGCGGTGCCGAAGGAGTACATCCCCGGTGTCGAGAAGGGCCTGAAGTCGGTGCTGACGTCGGGTGTGCTGGCCGGGTTCCCGATCGTCGACGTCAGGGTCCGTCTCGTCGATGGCGCCTATCACGACGTCGATTCGAGCGTGCTTGCCTTCGAGATCGCCTCGCGGGCGGCATTCCGCGAGGCGATCCAGAAGGCGGCGCCGAAGCTCCTCGAGCCGATCATGAAGGTCGAAGTGGTGACCCCCGAGGAGTACATGGGCGACATCATTGGCGACCTGAACAGCCGCCGCGGCCAGATCCAGGGCACCGAGAGCCGGGGCGTTGCCACCGTCGTCAATGCCATGGTGCCGCTGGCCAACATGTTCGGCTACGTGAACACCCTGCGTTCGATGAGCCAGGGGCGGGCCCAGTACACCATGCAGTTCGATCACTACGAGCAGGTCCCGCAGGCGGTCGCCGAGGAGGTTCAGGCGAAGTACGCCTGATCCGGCCGGTCACCGACAGCGCTGAGAGAGTGGAGAGCCAAAATGGCCAAAGCGAAATTCGAGCGGACGAAGCCGCACTGCAACATCGGGACGATTGGTCATGTTGACCATGGCAAGACGACGCTGACGGCTGCGA
>NZ_SMAK01000021.1 GCF_004346195.1 Tepidamorphus gemmatus
GGCGCCGCATCGGTGTCGACCTCGGTTCGGAAAAGCCGACACCCCATGAATCATACAGGAGTCGCCCTGGGAATCCCCCTTCTCAAACACGCTCTAAGGCGTTCGTGCGCGGGTGCTCGGTCAGCTCGAGCCGTCCGCGGACGGCATTGAGGTTTTCCGTCCTCTCCGAGTATCGGGCAATGGCCGGTGGATTCAGGGGCTAAGCGCAACGGGCGGATTGAAGCGGATTGAACCGCGCCGGGTTTGCCGAACCGGTCGTCCCGGGATAGGGCAATGTCGACCGGCGGGGGAAGCGGCATTGAAAGCTCACTGCAAATTGGTCAAGAGTTGCGGTGACTGCCGGAGAAAGGCCGTGCCCTTCAGATACACGCTGCGCCAGCTCGAATACTTCGTGGCGGTCGGCGAAGCCGGGTCCATTGCGCAGGCCTCGGAGAAGCTCAACATCTCCTCCCCCTCGATCTCGGCCAGCATCGCGCAGCTGGAGAGGGAGTTCGGCCTGCCGCTCTTTGTCCGCCAGCATGCGCATGGCCTGTCGCTGACCCCGGCGGGGCGGGTGATGCTCGACCAGGCGCGGGTCGTCCTGCGCGAGGCCGACCGGCTGGCCGACATTGCCGGCGACATCACCGGGGTGGCCCGCGGTCCGCTCTCGGTGGGCTGTCTGCTGACCTTCGCGCAGATCGTCCTGCCCAGCGTCCGGCGCAGCTTCGAGACCGCCTATCCGGAGGTGCGCATCACCCAGGTCGAGCTCAATCAGGCCGAGATCTTCAGTGCCCTCCGCCGTGCCGAGATCGACCTTGCGTTGACCTACAATCTCGACATCCCCGCCGATCTGCGCTTCGTCGCGCTGGCCGAGCTGCCGCCCTACGCGCTGGTGAACGAGAGCCATCCACTGGCGGAGCGGACCGAGGTCTCGGTCGACGACCTGCGGGAATATCCCATGGTGCTGCTCGACCTTCCGTTCAGCGCCGAGTATTTCTTGTCCTTCTTTGCCCGTCACGGGGCCAGGCCGCGGGTTGCCGAGCGCACCCGTGACATGGGGGTGATGCGGAGCCTCGTGGCCAACGGCTATGGCTATTCCATCGCCAATATCCGCCCGATGAGCGACCTGTCGCCTGACGGCAAGCGGTTGCGGGTCATCCCCATGGTGGGCGATCTGCGCCCGATGCGTTTCGGCCTGCTGATGGCGCCGGAGGCGGAGAACCTGGTGACGATCCGCGCCTTCGTGGCGCATCTGAGGGGCATGCTGGCGGCGGGCGAGGTGCCAGGGATCGCCGAAAGCGCGCGCCCGACGAGCCCCGGCGGTTAGACAAGGCCTAAGCCCTGCTTTGGCAAGCCCGACTTTGGCTTGCGCGCCTGTGCCCCTATCGTCCGGACCGAGGGAAGGAGACGGACATGCGCGATCCGCGTTACGACATCCTGTTCGAGCCGGTCCGGATCGGACCGCATACCGCGAAGAACCGCTTCTACCAGGTACCGCACTGCAATGGCGGGGGGTATCGTGACCCGTCCGCCGCCGCCGCGATGCGCGCCATCAAGGCCGAAGGTGGGTGGGGCGTGATCTTCACCGAGCAGTGCGAAATTCATCACAGCTCCGAGATTACCCCCTTCATCGAGCTGCGCCTGTGGGAGGATCGCGACATCCCCGCACTGCGCCGCATGGCCGAGGCGATGAAGTCTCATGGCGCGCTTGCCGGCATTCAGCTTGCCTATTCCGGGGTCAACGGGCCCAACCTCTATACCCGCGAGGTGCCGCTCGCGGTCTCGGCAATGCCGATCCGCACCTTCACCAACGACCCGGTGCAGGCGCGCGCGCTCGACCGCAGCGACATCCGCAATCTGCGCCGCTGGTTCGTCATCGCCGCTAAACGCGCGCGCGCGGCGGGCTTCGACCTCATCAACCTCTACGGCGCGCATGGCTTCGGCATCTTCCAGCATTTCCTCAGCCGCGCCACCAACCAGCGCAGCGACGAGTATGGCGGCAGCCTCGAGAACCGCTCGCGCTTCGTGCGCGAGGTGATCGCCGACATCCGCGAGGCGGTGGGCGATGTCATGGCCATCGCGCTGCGGGTCTCGCTCGACGAGACCATCGGCGATCTGGGGTTTTCCAATGCCGAGATGCGCGACTTCGTGGAGATGAACCGCAACCTGCCCGACATCTGGGATCTGGCGCGCGGCACATGGGAGGATTGCTCCGGGCCCTCGCGCTTCAAGGAGGAGGCGGCGCAGGAGGCGCTGGTGCGCGGCATCCGCGAGCTCACCGACCGCCCGGTGGTGGGGGTGGGCCGCTTCACCTCGCCCGACGTGATGGTGCGGCAGATCAAGTCCGGCGTGCTGGACATGATCGGCTGCGCGCGACCCTTGATCGCCGACCCGTTCCTGCCGAAAAAGATCGAGGAGGGGCGGATCGAGGACATCCGCGAATGCATCGGCTGCAACATCTGCATCTCGGGCGACATGACCATGTCGCTCAGCCGCTGCACCCAGAACCCCACCTTCATGGAGGAATGGCGCAAGGGATGGCATCCCGAGCTGATGAACCCCAAGGGCGAGAGCGCGAATGTGCTGGTGGTGGGCGGGGGGCCCGCGGGGCTCGAGGCGGCGCGCGCGCTGGCGGTGCGCGGCTATGATGTGGCGCTGGCCGAGGCCGGGCGCGAGCTTGGCGGGCGGGTGGCGCGCGAGCGCCGGCTGCCGGGACTCTCGGCCTGGGGGCGGGTGGCCGATTACCGCATCTACCAGCTTTCGCAGAAGCCAAATGTCGAGATCTATTTCGACAGCAACCTCGATGCCGCGAGTATCCTGTCCTTCGGCTTCGAGCATGTGTGCATCGCCACCGGCGCGCGCTGGCGCCGCGACGGGGTGAGCCGTCAGCATGTGGTGCCGCTTCCCATCGACGGGGCGATGCCGCTCTTCACGCCGGATGAGATTATGGAGGGCAGCCTGCCCTCGGGGCGGGTGCTGCTCTATGACGACGATCACTATTACATGGGCGGGGTGCTGGCCGAGCACCTGGTCGCGTCAGGCTGCGAGGTGGTGCTGGTGACGCCCGCGGCGCGGGTCAGCGACTGGACCTTCAACACGCTGGAGCAGCACGCGATCCAGAAGCGGCTTCTCGAGCTTGGCGTCGAGGTGGTGCTGAATCGCGGCGTGGTCGCGATCGGGCGCGGGCATGTGGTCTCCGACTGTGTCTACACCGGGGCGACGCGCGAGATCGGCTGCGACGCGGTGGTGATGGTCGCCTCGCGGATCGGCAATGACGCGCTCTACCGCGATCTCAGGGCGCGCGAGGGCGACTGGGCCGATGCCGGGATCAAATCGGTGAGGATCATCGGTGACGCCGAGGCGCCGGGGCCGATCGCCTGGGCGACCTATGCCGGGCATCGCTACGCGCGCGAGCTCGACACCCCCGACGTCGACGACGCGCTTCCCTTCCGCCGCGAGATCACGGAGCTTTGGGATGAGTGAGCGGGCAAGGTGCGGCATGACGGGGCGCGGGCGTCGGCCGGCACGGGTTAGGGAGCGCCCAACCAGTGCTGAGGAAGTCCCGACTTAGCGGTGCCCGTTCCCCTCTAGTAGGCTTTTTCGGAAAACGCTCAGCGGAGTAGCGGTTCTTGTCTGAACACATTGCCGAAAAGGAAGCGATCGGGATCAGGAACGCCGTCAAGCGCTATGGCGGGTTCACCGCGCTCAAGGGCGTCACCCTTTCCATCGCCGACAATGAGTTCTTTACCCTGCTGGGGCCGTCGGGCTGCGGCAAGACCACGCTTCTGCGGATAATCGCCGGCTTCGAGGCGGTGAGCGAGGGCGAGATCGTGCTCTATGGCGAGCGGATCGCGCATCTGCCCCCCGACAAGCGCCCCGTCAACACCGTCTTTCAGCATTACGCGCTCTTTCCGCACATGAGCGTCTTCGACAATGTGGCTTTCGGGCTCAGGCGGCTGCGCAAGTCGCCCGGCGAGGTCGAGGCGACGGTGCGGCGGATGCTGGAGCTGGTGCATCTGCAGGACTTTGCCGACCGCCTTCCGGGGCAGCTCTCGGGCGGGCAGCAGCAGCGCGTGGCGCTGGCGCGCGCGCTGGCGCCCCATCCCCGCGTGCTGCTCCTTGACGAGCCGCTCTCGGCGCTCGATCTCAAGCTGCGGCAGGCGATGCGCAGCGAGCTCCTGCGGCTTCAGCGCGACACCGGCATCACCTTCGTCTTTGTCACCCATGATCAGGAAGAGGCGCTGGCGATGAGCGACCGCATCGCCGTGCTGCAGGCCGGCGAGGTGCAGCAGGTGGGCACGCCCGAGGACATCTATCTGCGCCCCCGAAATCGTTTCGTGGCGGATTTCATCGGCGACACCAACTTCATCGAGGCGCGGGTGGAGCGCGTGTTCGATGGCGCCGTCGAGCTCACCATCGACAACGGCATCCCGGTGCGCGCGCGGCTCTCTCACAGGGTCGCGCCCGGCGAAATGGTGACGCTCAGCCTGCGGCCCGAGAACATCGTCATCACCGCGCCGGACGCGGGGCTGGCAGAGGCGCGGGTGCTCGAGCAGACCTTTCTCGGCCCCAACAGCCTGGTCACGCTCGAACTGCCCGGCGGGACGCGGCTGCACTGGCGGCGCTCCAACCAGAGCGGCAGCGGGCAGGGGCTCAGCCCCGGCGAGCGCGTCGGCGTGCGCTTTGCCGAGGATGCCATCGCGATGCTGACGTCATGAACGGGGTCACGGCCATGGACGCGCGGCGGCGCTGGCTGGCGCTGACCCCGGCCTATCTGGTGATCGGGGTGTTCATGGTCATCCCGCTGATGATCATGGTGGCGATCTCCTTCATGGAGCAGAACGTCTATGGCGGCGTCTTTCGGGTTTTCTCCACCGACGCCTACACCCAGTTCCTCTTTCAGCGCGATTTCGACGGCAATCTGGTCTTCAATCCCGCCTATCTGATCATCCTCGGCCGCTCGGTCCTGCTGGCGGGGGCGGCGACGCTGATCTGTGTCACGGTGGGCTTTCCGGTGGCGTGGTTCATCGTCCGTCAGCCGCCGAGGGTGCGCAACATCCTTGTCTTTCTGATCACCATCCCGTTCTGGACCAACCTTCTGGTGCGCGCCTATGCGTGGGTCATCATCCTCGGCCGCGGCGGCGTGATCGACAGCCCCTTCCGGGCGCTCGGTCTGCTGGAGCCCGACGGCACGCTGGGGCTGCTCTATACCAACACCGCGATCCTGATCGGGCTCACCTACACCTATCTGCCGCTGATGGTGCTGCCGATCTATGCCAGCCTCGAGAAGCTCGATTTCCGCCTCGTCGAGGCGGCGAGCGACCTTTACGCCGACAAGTGGTGGACGATGCGGCAGGTGGTGCTGCCGCTGGCCGCGCCGGGGGTGATCGCGGGGGCGATCCTGGTCTTCGTGCCGGCGCTCGGCGATTTCATCTCGCCGAACCTTCTCGGCGGCGCCAAGCGGCTGACGCTGGGAAGCCTGGTGCAGTTCCAGTTCGCCACCGCGCGCAACTGGCCCTTCGGGGCGGCGGTGGCGGTGATCCTGCTGGTCTTCGTGATGGCGAGCCTCGCACTGTATGTCCGGCTCACCCGCAAGGCCGCAAGGGCAGGCGAGCCATGAGCGCCCGCACCCGCACCCGTGCCGAGGCTCGCAGCGGCGCCGGGCGCATCGCGCATTTCAGCTGGCTCGGGCCGCTGGCGCTCGTCTTCTATGCCTTCCTCTATTTCCCGATCGTGGTGCTGATCGCCTATTCCTTCAACGACAGCCGCTTCGCGATGATCTGGCAGGGCTTCTCGCTGAAGTGGTATGCCACGGTGCTGGAGAACGGCGACATCCAGACCGCCTCCCTCAACTCGCTCGTTGTCGCCACCACTGCCACGGCAATCTCGGTGAGCATCGCCACGGTGGCGGCGCTGGCGCTGGCGCGCGGCGGCGCGTTTCGCGGCAAGACTCTGTCGATGGGGCTGATCGCGCTGCCGATCGTGGTTCCGGAGATCGTCACCGCGGTGGCGACGCTGATGTTCTTTTCCGCCATCGGGCTTTCGCTGGGGCTCGGCAACCTGATCATCGCCCATACCGTCTTCTGCATTCCCTTCGCCTTCATGCCGATCCGGGCGCGGCTTCAGGGCATGGACGAGACGCTGGAACAGGCGGCGGCCGATCTCTACGCCAGCCGATGGGAGGCCTTCCGCCTTGTCACCCTGCCGCTGCTCGCGCCAGGCATCTTTGCCGGCGCGGTGCTGGCCTTCGTCATCTCGCTCGATGATTTCATCATCTCGCTGATGATCTCGGATGCCGGCACCACAACGCTGCCCGTCTACATCTTCAGCATGATCCGGCGCGGGGTGACGCCCGAGGTGAACGCCGTCTCGACCATCCTGTTCAGCGTCTCGCTGATACTGGTCTCGATCTACTGGATGGCCTCGCGACGGAAGAAGGACGAGGCGTGATTCACAAACCCACACGAAATGGTTCCATGACCAACAGAGGAGGGAGACCATGACGATCAGGATCCTGGCCGTGGGAGCGGCGCTCGGGGCGCTCGCCGGGGCGGCGACGGCCGAAGAGCTGCACATCTACAACTGGACCGACTACACCGCGCCCGCGCTGATCGAGAAGTTTGAGGCCGAGACCGGCATCGACGTGGTGGTGGACACATACGACACCAACGAGACACTGCTGGCCAAGCTCAAGTCCGGCGCCACCGGCTATGACATCGTGGTGCCGAGCCAGCACTTCGTGAAGATCATGATCCAGGAGGGGCTGCTGCAAAAGATCGACATCAAGAGCATGCCCAACTATGCCAATGTCGATCCACGCTGGAAGAACCCGCCCTGGGATCCGAATCAGGAATACTCGGTGCCGTGGCAATGGGGCTCGGCGTCGTTCTCCTATCGCGCGGATCTCTATTCCGGCAAGGGCGAATCGCTGAAGGAATTCTTCGAGCCTTTAGAGGAGGTGAGCGGCCGTCTGCAGGTCTTCGCCTCGCCGGATGAGGTCTACAACCTGGCCAATCTCTATCTCGGCCTGCCGTTCTGTTCGGAAGATCCCGAGGACGCCAAGAAGGTGCTGGCGCTCTTCCAGGCGCAGAAGCCCCATGTCCTCACCTACAGCTCCGAGGGGATGAACGACCGTCTCGCCACCGGCGAGGTGATCATGGCCACCCACTGGAACGGCTATTCGCTGGTCGGGCGGCGCGAGGCCAACCCCAACATCGTCTATGCCTATCCCAAGGAAGGCATCGTGGGCTGGTTCGATTCCGTCGTCGTGCCGGTGGGAGCAAGCAATGTCGAGGCGGCCAAGAAGTTCATGAACTTCATCATGGATCCCGAAAACATCGCGCTTCAGTCGAACTTTGCCGCCTATTCCAACGGCATCATGGGATCGGAGCAGTACATGGACGAGGCACTGCGCACCGCGCCCGAGCTCAACCCTCCGGCGGATGTGCCCGTCAAGTTCGGCGAGGCGTGCTCGGCCGAGGCGCAGAAGCTGATCGAGCGGGTCTGGACGCTGCTGCTGCAATAGCCGTGGCCGCACTCCGCAACAGCCGGACCCGCGCGCCCCGGCGCGCGGGCAGGGGGCGCGCGGACTGATCGGGGGAGAGGTGCCATGAGCAAAGGCGATCTGGCGTGGCTTTCGGGTCACGAGGCGCTGGCGGCATTCGGTAGCGGCGCGCTTTCGCCGGTGGAGCTCATGGAGGCGGTGCTGGAGGCTGCCCGCGCCGCCGAGTCGCGCGTCAACGCGGTGACGGAATGGCTCGACGAGCGCGCGATGGCGGGCGCGCGCGCGGCCGAGGCGCGCTGGCGCGCAGGCACCGCACGCCCTCTCGAGGGGCTGCCGCTTGCCGTCAAGGAGGAGATGCGCCTCGCGGGCACGCGGCGAAGCTCGGCCTCGCTCGTCTATCGCGACCAGGTGGACGAGGAGACGGATGTCTATGTCCAGCGCCTGATCGACGCCGGCGCGATCCCGCATCTGAAGACCACGACGCCGGAATTCTGCCTTCTGGGCGCCACCCATTCCCGCCTGCACGGGGTGACGCGCAACCCCTGGAACCCCGAGTTCAGCCCCGGCGGCTCGTCGGGCGGCTCGGGCGCGGTGCTTGCCACGGGCGGGGCGCCCTTGGCCACCGGCACCGACATCGGCGGCTCGATCCGCATCCCCGCCTCCTGCTGCGGGGTGGTCGGCTACAAGCCGCCCTATGGACGCAACCCCGAGATCCCGGTCTTCAACCTCGACTACTACAGCCACAGCGGCCCGATGGCGCGCTCGGTGGCCGACTGCGCGCTGATGCAGAACGTGACCAGCGGGCAGGATCCCTCCGACATCGCCTCGCTGCGCGAACGCGTGGTGCTCGACACCGCGCCGCCGCCCGACCTTCGCGGCTGGCGCATCGCCTACAGCTACGATCTCGACGTCTACGAGGTCGAGACCGCCATGCGCGAGGGGCTCGACCGGGCGCTGGCGGTGTTCCGCGATCTGGGCGCCGAGACCCGCGAGGTCTCGCTCGGCTGGCCAAGGGAGGCGCCGCGGGCGGCCGAGGCGCATCTGGCGCATCTCTGGGGCGCGGGGATCGCGCGGCTTCTGCCCGAGCACCGCGACGAGCTTTGCGACTACACGCTGGCCTTCATCCAGGCGAGCCGGGCCACCACCGCCGAGGACTACCTGCGCGCCGACGAGATCGCGGTGAAGATGTTTCGCGAACTGGCCCGGGTTTTCGAGACTGCCGACATCCTGCTCTGCCCCACGCTGGCCATCGCCGCGCCGCCGGCGGAATACGGCGCGCCCAACGACTGGGTGATCTTCGATGGCGAGCGCCGGCGCATGGGCGAATGGGGCTGGGAAATGACGCTGATGTTCAACATGCTGAGCCGCTGCCCGGTGCTGTCGGTGCCGTCCGGTTTCACGCCGTGGGGCGTGCCCACGGGGGTGCAGATCGTCGCGCCGCCCTATCACGACGAAACCGCGTTTGCCGCGGGGCTTGCCTATGAGGCGGCGGCGGGGCCGTGGTTCGCCGATGCCAAAGGCCGCCCTCCGGCGTGGGCGGGGGGTGCTTAGGCGCTTCCGAAGCAAGGATGAGGCAAACAGTTCGTTTTCGTCGTCGCAAGTCGTGAAAGGATGCGCGCGAGGATCGCGCGCGCCCGCACACCCGGCGGGGCACTGGGCGGAGAGGGCGCAGCCGCAGGAAGGTTCGCCGGACGGCGAGGATGCCGGACAGGAGGGCGAGATGCCGACCGAGACAATCGACACGCTGATCGTGGGCGGCGGCCAGGCGGGGATTGCGCTGAGCGAACATCTCGGGCGTCGCAAGATCCCGCATCTCATCCTCGAGAAGAACCGCATCGCCGAGGCGTGGCGCAGCGGACGATGGGACAGCCTCGTGGCCAATGGCCCGGCCTGGCATGACCGCTTCCCCAACATGGAATTCAGGGATTTTCATCCCGACGACTTCGTGCCCAAGGACGCGGTTGCGGATTATCTGGAGAACTACGCAAGGATGGTCGGCGCGCCGATCCGCACCGGCGTCGAGGTGCGCTCCGCCGAGCCGTGGTTGGGCCGCGGCGGCTTTCACGTCGAGACCAGCGAGGGCGCGTTCCACGCCCGCCGGCTTGTCGCCGCCACGGGCGCCTTCCAGATCCCCGTCATTCCGCCCGTCCTGCCCGAGGAGGCCGGGGTCGCGCAGATCCATTCCTATCACTACCGCAACCCCGAGCAGCTCGCACCCGGCGCCGTGCTGGTGGTGGGGGGCGGCTCCTCGGGGGCGCAGATCGCCGACGAGCTCAACCGGGCCGGGCGCGCGGTCTATCTATCCATCGGGCCTCATGAGCGGCCGCCCCGGCGCTACCGCGAGCGCGATTTCGTCTGGTGGCTCGGGGTGCTAGGGCTGTGGGACATGGCCGCGCCCAGACCCGGCACCGAGCATGTCACCATCGCGGTGAGCGGCGCCTATGGCGGGCAGACGATGGATTTCCGCCGGCTCGCGGCCGAGGGGGTGACGCTTCTGGGCATGACCGACCGCTTCGAGGGCGGGCGGCTCTTGTTCCGCGACGATCTGCGCGACAACATCGCCCGCGGCGACGAGAGCTATCTCAAGCTCCTCGACCAGGCCGATGCCTATGTGGAGCGCACCGGCATCGCGCTGCCCGAGGAGCCCGAGGCGCGCCGGCCCTGGCCCGATCCCGAGAGCCTGGTGCATCCGATCCGCGCGCTCGATCTCGCCGGGCGGGGCGTGCGCACGGTGATTTGGGCCACCGGCTTCCGGCAGGATTATTCCTGGATCCGTGCCGATGCCTTCGACGAGCGCGGCGCGCCGCTCCACAGCCGCGGCGTCTCGGTGGTGCCGGATCTCTATTTCCTCGGCCTGCCGTGGCAGTCGCGGCGCGGGTCGAGCTTCATCTGGGGCGTTTGGCACGACGCGAAATACATCGCCGATCAGATCGCCATCCAGAACGCCTATCTCGCCTATCCCGGCAGCGCCGGCGCCGGCGCGGGCGGGCAGACGCGGTCGGTGGCGGAATGAGGGCGAGGTCGGGGCATCCGCGCCGCCTCGAGCGGCCGGATGGCGCGTTCGCGCAGTATCTCATGGGGCGCCATCGTCGCCCGGCGCGGGCACGCGGGGGGAAACGATCGAGGGAGGGGCCGGACATGGCGCATGAGCGGATCCGCAAGTTCAACACACGCGACACCTATCCCGAGCAGAGGCTCGACAACGATCTGTGTCAGGCGGTGGTGACGCGCGGCGGCAGGATCGTCTGGCTGCGGGGACAGTGTCCCCAGAACCTCGACGACGCGAGGAACATCGACAGCCGTGATCCCGCCGAGCAGACCCACAAGGTGATGCAGAACATTCGCCAGCTGATCGAGGAGGCCGGCGGGCGGATGGAGCATCTGGTGAAGCTGGTCGTCTACATCACCGACATCCGCCACCGCGAGGCGGTCTACCGGACGATGGGCGAATACATCCGCGGGGTGCATCCGGTCTCCACCGGGCTGGTGGTGCAGGCGCTGGCGCGGCCCGAATGGCTGGTGGAGATCGATGCCACGGCGGTGATCCCCGACGAGGACTGATCGCGGGGCGAAGGGCGGTCGGCTCTCTCGCGCGCCGCCCGAAGGTAACCGGGACTGGGAGACAGCGCGGGAGCTGCGCAGGGAGGGACGGGCTCGATGACATTTTCGCTGGTGGCGCGATGCGCGGAGACCGCGATGTTCGGGGTGGCGATCTCGTCATCGTCGCCGGCGGTGGCGGCGCGCTGTGCCCATGCGCGGTCAGGGGTGGGGGCGGTGGCCTCGCAGAACGTGACCGACCCGCGGCTGGGGCCGATGGCGCTCGACCTGATGTCGGCGGGCGCGGGCGCGGCTGCGGCGATTGCCGAGCTGCAGCGGCGCGGCAGCTTCATGGAATACCGGCAGGTTCTGGCGGTGGACCGCGAGGGCGGGAGCGCCATCCATTCGGGCGCCAACAGCCTTGGCATCTGGGCGCAGGCGCAGGCGCGCGATGTGGCGGCAGGGGGCAACCTTCTGGCCAATGACGGCGTGCCGGCGGCGATGGTCGCGGCGTTTCTGGGCAGCAGCGGGCATCTGGGAGATCGTCTGCTCGTGGCGCTGAGGGCTGGGCTCGAGGCCGGGGGCGAGGCGGGCCCGGTGCATTCGGCCGGTCTTCTGGTGGTCGGTGAGCAGCCCTGGCCGCTCGTTGATCTGCGCTGCGACTGGACCGAGGACTGCCCGATCGCGGCGGTGGAAAAGGCGTGGGAGATCTACAAGCCGCAGATGGAGGATTACGTCCTGCGCGCGCTCGATCCGCGCCGGGCGCCCTCCTATGGCGTGCCCGGCGACGAGTAAGCCCAGAAAGGAATGCGGCCTGGCGGATGGCGCGTAGCCCCGCAGGGGGTCGCAGGGCAGTCAGGCGCGAGGGGGCACTCTTTCGGGCGGCGCGGATGCGCGATTCCGCTATCGACGCGGAGGCCGGTCGGCTGCATGAATTCGCCTGCAGGGCGCGGTTCGGTTTCATCCATGCGCGCATCGCCGCCCCGCGCGCTGCGCGTCAGGAGAAGGCGGCGGGGCGGCCGGAGCTGCCGGCGGCTTGCCGGACCGGAGACCTCCGCCTCGTGCATGTGGCCGGGAAGACATGGGGCGCGGACCGGAAAGCACGCGCCCAGGATTTCATGGAGGTCCATCACCTTCCGGTGGCGCGTATCCGGACCCTGCACGGCTATGTGCCCATCCGGCGGTCGCGCAGGCGTGGCGCCGGGCCGGGCCGGAGGGCCCGTGCGGGGAGCGGTCCCGAGAGCGTCCCGCCGCGCGGCAAGGGGGCGCCGGGGCATGGCCCGCGGCAGCGGCATCGCTCGACGCTCCCTGCCGTCCTGCCGGCGCAGGTGATGAGCCGGGCGCGCCGGAGGCGCGGGCGGTGGACCACGGACGGGCAGAACCCGGAAGGCGGAGGGCAGCATGGTCGAAATCAGCCGGACGCTGGCACTGCTGGAGCGGCTCGTCGCCTTTCCGACGGTGAGCGGGGAGGGCAATGCCGAACTGATCGGCTGGGCGGCAGGGCTTCTGCGTGAGGCGGGATTTCGGCTCGGGTATCTGCCATCATCGCAGCCCGGCAAGCTCGGGCTTGTGGCGCGGGCCGGGCCGGAGGCGCCGGGCGGCGTGTGGCTTTCGGCGCATGCCGACGTGGTGCCGGTGGAGGGACAGGGCTGGACGCGCCCGCCCTTCCGGCTCAGCCGCGAGGGAGAGCGGGTCTTTGGCCGCGGCGTCACCGACATGAAGGGCTTTCTCGCCGCCGCGCTGGCGATGGCCGAGCGGGCGGGGCGGGGCGGGCTTGCCGCGCCGCTCGGGCTGGTGATTTCCTATGACGAGGAGGTCGGCTGTCGCGGCATCCGGGAGATGCTGCCGGCGCTGGCGCCGCATATGCAGGGCGCGCGGGCGGTGATCGTGGGCGAGCCCACGCAGATGCAGGTGGCCATCGGGCACAAGGGCAAGACTGCGCTCAGGGTCACCTTTCGCGGCGAGGCGGGCCACAGCGCCGAAGCCCCACGATTTGTCAACGCGATCCATCTCGCGGCGGCTTTCGTGACGGAGATGCGCGCGCTTCAGCAACGGCTGGCGCAAGGGGTGCGCGACGAGGCCTACGGCGTGCCGTATTCGACGGTGCATGTGGGGCGGATCGGGGGCGGGCGGGCGCTCAACATCGTGCCCGAGGAGGCGTGGATCGAGATGGAATTCCGCCACCTCGCCGAAACCCCGGCAGCAGAGATCCGTAGCCAGATCGAGGCGGCGGCGCGACGGGTGGGGGCCGCGCTCGGCGCGCCCGGGCATATCGCGATCGAGGAGACGGCGGCCTATCCGGGCCTTGCCACGCTGCCGCAGGCGCCGGTGGTGGGCTGGGCAAGGCGGATGAGCGGCAGCGAGGCGCTGACGAAGGTCTCCTTCGGGACCGAGGCGGGGTTCTTCGCCGGACTCGGCCTGCCGGTGGTGGTGCTTGGGCCGGGGGAAATGGCGCGCGACGGCCACCAGCCCGACGAGAGCCTGTCGCTCGACCAGCTCGCGCTGTGCGAGGCGATGCTGGAACGGGTGCGCGAGGACCTTCGCGGCTGAGTGGCGCCAGCGGGGTGTCCGTCGGAAGACGGGCGCGGATCAGCCCCGGCGCCGCCCTTTGTCGGCAGCATCGCGATCACCTTCGTCCGCCGTGGCAGCCCTGGCGCCGCGTCTGCCTGTGACGCTGTCCTTGACCTGCCGCAATAATTTTCACGCCATTGCCTACAGTAACTTTTATTTGCCTCCGATATTATCTAAGTATTTATCTGTTATATAATTGAATTCATTTAGGAAAATCACATAGTTACGTTAAAGATCTATTTGATTTTTGAATTCCAGTGCTTTCTTTGGTTGAGCTTGTTAGAGCGTGTTTGAGAAGGGTCACTGCCATCTTCTGAGCAGCGTGGCGGTTGCGGCGATGGTGATGAGGGCTTCGGCGACGGCGGTGAGTTGCGCG
>NZ_SMAK01000022.1 GCF_004346195.1 Tepidamorphus gemmatus
CCCGATCCGGCTGATTCAGCTGGCCGGTCAGATCAGGCCGCCGGCGCACGCGGCGGAAAGCCGTTAGCCGCTTCCAACGCCGCCGCGCAGCGGATGACGGACGCTTCGTCGAAGGGAGCCCCGGCGATCTGCAGGCCGATCGGCAGGCCCTGCCGGTCGAGGTCGCAGGGGATGCTGATCGCCGGCGCGCCGATCAGATTCCAGGGATAGGTGAAGCGCCAGGAGGCGGCGAGCGCGCTCTCGGTCCGCCCGCCGAGCTCGACGCTGGTCTCGCCGCTGCGCCAGGCGGTCAGCGGCGTCGTCGGGCCGACCACCACGTCGACAGCCTCGAACGCTTCAGCGAAGCGCTCGCACAGGCGCCGGCGGAAGCGCTCGGCCTGGATGTAGTCCGGACCCGTGACCAGCCGTCCCATCTCCACCAGCAGCTGCACGTCCGGCTGCATCTGCGCCGTCGTCCCCGCCTCGATCCGCCCGGCGTGATAGGCGGTCGAGGAGGACAGTTCGATCGCGAAGATCGCGCCGAGCCCGTGGGCGAGTTCGGCGATCTCGAACTCGACGATGTCGGCGCCGGCCGCTGCCAGCCGCTCGATCTGCCGTTCGACCGCCGCCTCGACATCGGGCTGCAGCGCCTCGAAGAAGTGGTTGCGGCAGACGCCGACCCTCATGCCGCCGGCGCCCGCCGCCAGCGCCGCCTCGAAGTCGTCGCAGGTCCTGCCGCTAGCAGCCGGGTCATCGCTGTCCGGACCGGCCATCGCCGCGACCAGGATCGCGGCGTCGGCCACCGACGAGGCGAGCGGGCCGGCGGTGTCGAGCGACCAGGAGTGCGGGATGATGCCGCTGCGGCCGATCAGGCCGAAGGTGGGCTTCAGCCCGACCGCGCCGCACAGCGCCGCGGGGATGCGGATCGAGCCGCCGGTATCGGAGCCGAGCGCGGCCGCCGCCAGCCCCGCCGCCACCGCCGCGCCCGATCCGCCGCTGGAGCCGCCCGGCGTGCGCGCGTCGTCCCAGGGATTGCGCGCCGGCGGCGTCTCCATGCCCCAGGCGAACTCGTGCATGCGGGTCTTGCCGATCAGCACCGCGCCGGCCGCCCTGAGCCGGGCGACGGCGGCGCCGTCGCGCAACGGATGGTCGGCATCGGCCAGCGCCGAACCCGCACGGGTCGGCATGTCGGCGGTTGTGTAGTTGTCCTTGACCGCGATCGGGATGCCGTGCAGCGGTCCGCGCCAGCCACCGGCGGCGATCTCCCGTTGCGCGTCCTCGGCCGCCTGCCGCGCCGCCTGCGACAGGTGCACGTAGGCGTGGTAGCGGCCGTCGAGTGCCGCAATGCGGTCGAGATAGGCATCGAGCAGATCGACCGGGCTCAGGCGTCCCGCGCGGGTCGCCTCGGCAAGCGCGGTGATCGGCAGCGCCCAGGGCGTGTCGAGGCTCATCGTCCGGGCTGCCTGGCTATCGGGCGGAAGATGACGGCGGGATGCGTCTCGCCGAGATCGAGGCCGCGCAGCACCTCGATCTCGGCGCGGATCGCCGCGTAGGCCGCCGCGATCTCGGCCGCGCGGCCATCGTCGGCATGGGGAGAAACCTCCGTGTCGGGAGAGGTGTCCAGGATTTCGTCCGTGTCCGTCATGGCGCCTCCTCAGGGGGTCCGCGATCCGCCGCCGCCGGGACGGTCGGGCGGCGACAGGGCGAGCAGGTCGACGACCTCGCGCGGCGCCGGGGCGGCGGGCGCGCCGCGCCGCGGCATCCCGGCGACGAAGGGGGCGAGCTGCGCCGAGGCGACGTCGAGCACGCGCCTGAGTTCAGCGATCGGGGTGGAATGGTCGTCGACCCGCAGGTCCACCCGGCGGAACGCCTCGGCGCCGATCACCGCGAGGCCCGCCGATTGCCGTCCGCGCCTGTCGCCGCCTGCCGCCTGCCCCGCCTCCAGTGCCCGCATCAGCCGCTCCTCGAGCGGCAGGCCGGGATCGGCGGCGAAGGCGGCGGCCATCGCCCCGGTCACCTCGGGCCCGGTCAGCATGTTGCCCTGCACCGCGTGGTCTGGACCGGTCAGGTGCCCGTGCCAGGCGGTGCAGGCCAGTCCCGTGAAGGCGGCACCCGGGCCGCCCGTGCCGATCACGCCGATCTGGCGAAGCTCGGCGGCCGGATCGGCGGTGATCGCGGCAGCGAGCGCATCGGCGGCATTCTTCCCACCCGCCATCGCGTCGAGTGTGTCGATCGCCAGATAGGGGTTGACCCAGGACTGGCTCGAGGCCGCGCCGACGCCGGGCACCAGATGGATGCAGATCGCGCCGACCGCCGGCACCGCCGAGGCGACCGCGACGCCGAGCTCGCCGGTGCGCCGGCAGCGGCCGACGATCGAGAACGTGTTGACTTCCAGGCGCCCGCTCCTCCGCACCCTTCGCCTCACACCTTCAGGTGGCCGGCCAGCGTCTCGGCCGCCGAGGCATCGCCCGCCCTGCCCTGCTCGACGATCTCGCCGAGCTTCAGCACCGCATAGCGGTCCGCGACCGACAGGGCGAAGGCGAGATGCTGCTCGACCAGCAGGATCGCGACCCCGGTCTGCGCGCGGGTGCGCCTGAGCGCGTCGGCCATCCGCTCGATCATCGTCGGCTGCAGCCCTTCGGAGATCTCGTCGATCAGCATCAGCTTCGGCCGGGCGATCAGCGCGCGCGACATCAGCAGCATCTTCTGCTCGCCGCCGCTGAGCGTTCCCGCCCGCTGCTTCTGCCGCTCGATGATGCGCGGGAACAGCGCCGCGACATCCTCCAGCCGCTCCCGGAACGTGCGATCGTCGGAAACGCCGAGGCGCAGGTTCTCGGCCACCGTCAGATCCTGGAACAGCGTGTATTCCTGCGGCGCGTGGGCTATCCCCATGCGCGCCATCTCGAACGGTTTCCGCCCGGTCGCGTCCGCCCCGTCGAAGCCGATGCGGCCGGACATTGCCGGCAGGAATCCCATGATCGTCTTCAGAAGCGTCGACTTGCCCATGCCGTTCTTGCCGAGTACGGCGAGGATCTCGCCCGGCGCGAGCGACAGCGAGACATCCTGCACGACCGGCGCGGAGCCGTAACCGCTGGTCAACCCCTCGAGCGTCAGCAGCCCGCTGCTCATGCCACATGCCCCGCGCTCTCGCCGGAATAGACCGCGCGGACCAGATCGGAATTGACGACCTCGTCGACCGTCCCCTCCATCAGGAGCGCGCCCTGGTGCAGTACGACGATCCGCCCGCTGATGCCGCGCACGAAGTCGAGATCGTGCTCGATAAGGAGGATGCAGAGGTTGAAGTCGCGGGCGAGCCTCGTCAGCACGTCGCCGATGGCCGTGCGCTCGGCCTTGGTCAGGCCCGCGGTCGGCTCGTCGAGCAGCAGCACCGAGGGTTCGGTCGCCAGCACCATCGCCAGCTCCAGCCCGCGCTTCATGCCGTGCGAGAGGTGCCGCGTCTCCTCGCCGAGCCGCTGGTCGAGCCCGGTGGCCTTCAGGATGTCGCGGGCCGGCTCGGGCAGGTGCACCTCGTCGCTGCGGTCGAGCATCCGCGCCCCGTCGATCCGGTAGCGTGCGAGCTGCAGGCATTCCCCGACAGTAAGCGAATCGAACAGGCTCGTATTCTGGAAGCTGCGTCCCACCCCGAGCGCCGCGACCGTCTGCGGCGCGCCGCGGCCGATATCGACGCCGTTGATCGCGACCTGGCCGCGGGTACGCTCGCCGCCGTCGCTCACGCAGCGCATCAGCGTGGTCTTGCCGGCACCGTTCGGCCCGACGATGCCGAGAATCTCGCCGCGCCGCCCCTCGAAGCTGACCCCGTTCAGCACCGACAGGCTGCCGTAGCGGCGCACGAGGTCATTGATCCGGATCGGCGCGGCGTCGCTGCCAACGCCCGTCCCCGCCGCACGCGGCGGCGTCGGCACGATGGAGAGCGGCAGCGGCGCCTCGGCGCGCGATCCGGTCATCCGGCGCACCAGTCCGCCGATCAGCGGCGCCAGTCCCTGCGGCAGCGCCACGATCACCACCACGAAGGCGATGCCGACCATCAGCTTCCACAGGAACGGCAGGCTGCCCGACAGGTAGGACGACATGACGTCGATGCCAATCGCGCCCAGGATAGGCCCGATCAGCGTCCCGCGCCCGCCGAGCGCGGTCCAGATCAGCAGTTCGGTGCCGAGCAGGAACCCGGCGAGTTCCGGCGCCACGACGTTGGTGAAGGCGGCGTAGCCGAACCCCGCCACCGCCCCGATCGCGGCGGCGCCCGCCATCAGCCCGATCTTGATGCGCGACACCGGCACGCCGAGATAGGCGCAACGATCCTCGTTCTCGCGGATCGCCACCAGCACCCGGCCCATGTCGGAGCGCACGAACATCCAGCCGAAAACGGCGACGATCACCAGGAAGCCGCCGGCGAGCCAGAACCAGATCTCGAGGTCCCAGTAGTAGGTCGGAAAGCCCGACAGGCCGCTGCTCGAGCCGGTGAACCGGCCGCCGGAGAAGATCAGCTGGGTGACGACGATCGGCAGCGCCAGCGTCACGATCGAGGCGTAGAGCGGCGATGCCCCGTGGAAGAATGCGAGCCAGCCGACCAGCACCGCCACGACCACCGCCACGAGGACACCGATCGCCAGCGCCCCCAGCGCCCATCCGGGTCCGAAACCGTAGTGGGTGAACACCAGCCCGCAGGCATAGGCGCCGATCCCGAAGAACGCCGACTGCCCGAAGGTCAGGATACCTGTATAGCCCCAGAGGATGTCGACGGTCATCACCAGCGCGGCCAGCAGCAGCGCCCGGATCAGGATGTTGATCATGTAGGTGTCGAGCACGAACGGCCCGGCCGCCACCGCGATCAGCGCAACGACGCCACCGAGGATCGCGCTTCGGTGCACGCGCGAGAAGCGGAACCCGGTCCTTTCCCGCGCGATGCCCTCCTCCGCCGGACGGTCAACCACGGCTCAGTCCCTTCGGATTGATGCGCAGGATCACCGCCGCGAGCACGACGATGGTGAGCCCGCCGACGATCGGGCTGACATAGGTGCTGACCACCACCTGCGCCCCGCCGAGCAGCATTGCGGCGGCGGCCAGGCTCGGGAACGAGACGCCGGAGACCAGCACGAGCATGAAGGAGTTGACCAGCCAGGGCAGCCCCATGTTCGGGTCGACCGCGAGCAGCGGCGTGATCAGCGCGCCCGCCCCGCAGGCGAGCCCGGCGCCGAGACCGAAGGTCATCGCCCTCACCCGCACGCTGTCGATGCCGAGGCCCCGCGCCAACGGCTCGTTCATGATCACCGCGCGGGCATTGAGCCCGAACCGGGTGAAATAGAGCAGCGCGGTGAGCGCCAGCCCGAGGCCGATCGCGATCACCGTCACCGCCAGCCGGTAGGCGGAATAGTCGGCCCCGAGCAGCGGAATGGTGCCGCTGAGCGGGCTCGCGGCGAACTGCACGCTGCGGCCGAACACCAGGGTGATCACCTGGCCGATGACGATGCCGAGCCCCCAGGTCGCGAGGATCGCGTCGAGCGGCCGGTCGTAGAGCGGGCGCACGATCAGCCGCTCGACGATCAGCCCCGCGCCGAAGCCGAACACGGCGGCGAGCGGCGCGGCGAGCCAGGGATCGAGGCCCTGCGCCGTCGTCATGTAGGCGGCATAGCCGCCGACGGTCAGGAAGGCGCCGTGCGCGAAGTTGATGAGCTTCATCACGCCCAGGATGATCATCAGCCCCGATGCGACCGCAAACAGGATCGCGGCGGACGTGACGATGTCGAGCAGGAGGACGGTCATCGCGTCTGTCCCGGTGCCGTGAGGGGCGGAAGGAAGGTGCCGGGGCGGCTCGGCCGCCCCGGCCAGGATATCAGTTGGCGAGTTGCGGGCACTGGTCGCCCGGATCGACGTTCTCGAAGGTCGCGATGACATCGACTGAACCGTCAGCCCTGACTTGGCCGAGATACATCGTCAGCGGCGTGTGACGCTGCTTGTTCATCTGGATGTGGCCGCGCGGACCCTGCACGGAAACCTCGCCGAGCGCCTTGATGACGGCCTCGGGATCGGTCGAGCCGGCCTTCTCCACCGCCGCCTTGTAGAGGTAGATCGCCTCGTACTGCGGCACCGAGAGATCGTTCGGGGTCTTCAGGTCGGCGCCGAACTTCTTCTCCATGGCGGCGAGGAAGGCCTTGTTCTCCGGGCTGTCGATACTGGTCAGATAGGAAGCGGCGATGAAGATGCCCTCGGCGTCGGCACCCATTGTGGCCGCGGTCCCCTCATCGACCGCCAGATTGCCGTAGGGGATTGTGACGCCCGCGGCACGCAGCTGCTTCGTCAGCGTCACGTTCGGCGCGCCGCCTGCCGTCGAGGTGATCAGCGCGTCGGGGTTTGCCGCCTTCAGCTTGGAGATGATCGCGGTCCAGTCTGAGCCGTCCATCGGCAGGTACTCCTCACCGAGCACCGTGCCGCCGTTCGCCTCCACGTAGGAGCGGGTGAACTCCAGCATGCCGCGTCCGAAGGCGTAGTCGCTACCCACCAGGTAGAAGGTCTTGGCGCCGAACTCCTTCATGAAGTGATCGACGATCGGCGCCACCTGCTGCTCCGGCACCCACGCGTTGACATACATCCACGGCGAGCAGGACTTGCCCTCGTAGAACGAGGTGTAGATGTAGGGGACCTTGCCGCGATTGACGATCGGCAGGCCGGCATTGCGCGCCGCGCTCGTCTCCATCGAGATCAGCACGTCGACCTTGTCTTGGAAGACCAGGCTGTCGAAGGCTCGCTGGGCGCCCTGCGCCCCCGACGCGTCGTCGGCGACGACCAGTTCGATCTGCCGGCCGAGGATGCCGCCGGCGGCGTTGATCTCCTCGGCGGCGAGTTCCGCCGACTGCACGACCGACGGCGCGACCACGCTGTTGGCGCCGCTCAGCCCCACCGGGATGCCGATCTTGATGGGATCGGCGGCGAGTGCTCCGCCGGCCATTCCGGTTACCATCGTCGCGGCGATCCCGCAGCCGATCAGCAGGCGTTGAACGAACCTCATGTTCCAGTCCTCTCTGTTGGCGAGTGTCGTTGGCGATTCAGTACCAGCCGCGCCGCGCGCCCGAGCCGAGCATCTCCTCATAGACGTCGGTCCGGCGGTCGCGGAGCACCTGGTTGAAATCGTTCCAGTTCCGCGCGCGGCGGGCATCGCCGAGGTCCACCTCGGCGAACAGGATTTCCTCCCGGTCCCGGCTGGCCGGCCCCGCCACGGGCCAGCCGGTGTAGCTGACGATCAGGCTCTGCCCGATGAAGGGCTGTCCGCGCTCGACGCCGATCCGGTCGGCGCAGGCGATGTAGATCGAGTTCGAATGGGCGGCTGCCATGTGCAGGATGTTGGACATCGCCTGCCCGTCCCGCTCCTCGCCGGGAACCGGCACCCAGTTGGTCGGCACGCAGACGATGTCGGCGCCCTGCAGCGCACACAGACGGAAGGTCTCGGGAAACCAGCCGTCGTAGCAGATGGCGATGCCGATCCGGCCGATCGGGGTGGCGAATACCGGGAATCCCCGGTCGCCCGGCTCGAAGACCAGGTTCTCGTCGCACCACAGGTGGATTTTGCGGAAGCTGCCGATGTACCCCCCCGGACCGACCAGCACGGCGCTGTTGAACAGGCGGTCGCCGTCCCGCTCGGCGATGCCGGCGACGATGTAGGCGTCGAGTTCGGCGGCGATGTCTGCCCAGGCCGCGGTCGTCGGTCCGCCGGGGATGGGTTCCGCGAGCTCGAACGCCTCCTCGCGCGAGGCGAAGACGTAGCCGCTGTTGGCGAGTTCCGGCAGCACGATCAGCCGGGCGCCCATCCCCGCCGCCGTGCGGATGCGCTCCAGGCTCTTGGCGACGTTGGCGTCCTTGTCGCCGATGACCGGCTCCATCTGGATGCAGGCGATGCCGATCCGGTTCTCAGGGGCAATTGCAGTCAAGACGCACGTCTCCCGTGGCGTGTATTGAACACGCGCAAAACAAAAAAGCCCCCGACTGCCCGCAATCGCGCGCAAGTCAGAGGCTTCCCAGCCAGATGTTTCGGCAGCCATCCGGATGCCGTTTACAGCGTCATTGAATTGACAAAGTGGATTGACTGTCAAGGGCGAAAACGGTCAACACACCCGCTGCCCAAAATTGCTTCGAACTGCCCAAGTTTCGGCTAGTCCGGCGCCGAATCCTTGAGCACGTCCTGTGCGCCGATCAGAGCCGTGGCCACCTGCGACATCGACACGCGCTTGCGCGTCGCCTGGGCGCGGATGATCTCGTAGGCCTGCGCTTCCGGGACGCCACGCAGATCGGCGAGGATCTTCACCGCCTTCTCCACGTCGCGGCGAGCCTTCATCGTCTCCTCGAGCTTCTTCACCTTCTTCTCGATGCGGCGGCTGTAGCCGTGCAGCGACCGGGCGAGGACGAGGCTGGAGAGAATGCCGAACGGCCTGAGCGGCTTCACCACCACGCCGTGCGCGTTGCTGTCGATCAGGGCGCGCAGCACGGTCGGGTTCTCGTACTCGATGATCGCGACGATGGTCGGTCCGGCCTCGCTGATCATCCAGGGGAGGTTCGGCTCCTGGGGCGGGTCGACCAGCAGAAACACGACGTCGGCGCCGAGCGGCAGATCGCTCGGCGGCGGCCAGGCCGAATGCACCTCGCAGCCGATGCGGCGAAGCTGCCCCTCCAGCGTCTCGCGGTCGTGATCGGCCGGATGCAGCACGACGGCGCGCGTCGCGCGCAGGAGGTCGATGATCCGCCGGTCCTGCGCGCTCATCGGACCCGGACCGCCTCGTTGCGATCCTGCGGTTCGATGGCGGACACCGCCAGGTACGGGTCGGGCCGCACGAGCTCCGGTGCCTCCCAGACGATGTCGAACCGGCCGCCCTCGCCGACCCGCCCGATGCGCGGCGTCAGCCAGGCATGGTTGTTGTCGGCGTCGATCAGGATGGTGCCCTCGGGCGCCTCGATCGAGGTTCCCAGCACCGCGTCGACGAGCCGCTGGGCGTCGAGGGTTCCGGCCACCTCGAGCGCCTGGGCGAACAGCAGCACCTGTGCATAGGAGGCTGCGCTCCACATGCTGGCGATCCGTTCGGGGCCGAACCGCGCCTCGAACGCCGCCACGAACCGGCGGTTGGCGTCCAGCTCGAGCGAATTGAAATAGGCTGCCGAGGTGATGTGTCCGGCGCATCTCTCCGCGCCGATCTCCCTGATCTCGGATTCGGCCATCGTCAGGCTGGCGATCGGCCGGCGGCGCCGGTCGATGCCGGCTTCGTCGTACATCCGGTAGAGCCGTCGCCCGCTCGCGCCCACCAGCGTGCAGATGACGACGTCGGGCTGCAACCGGGTGATCCGGGAGACGACGGCCTTGAGTTGGGAATCCTCCGAGGCGAGCGGCAGGTACGTCTCGTCCAGCACCTCCCCGCCCCTGGCCTCGATCAGGTCGCGCAGCACGCGGTTCATCTCGCGCGGGAAGATGTACTCGGCTCCGACGAGGGCGAACCGGCTGCCATACTCCGCGAACAGGAAATCGATCAGCGGAAAGGCGCACTGGTTCGCGATCGCGCCGGTGTAGATGACATTGGGCGAATACTCGAAGCCCTCGTACATGGAAGGATACCAGAGCACGCCGTTGCGCCGCTCGATGGTGCGCAGCACCGCCTTGCGGCCGACCGAGGTGTGGCAGCCGAAGATAACCGGCACACGGTCGACGGTCATCAATCGCTCGGCGTGGTCGCGGTAGAGGATCGGATCGGAGGCCGGGTCATAGGCGACGACGTCGATCGGGCGCCCCAGGACGCCGCCGCGCCGGTTCACCTCCTCGATCGCGAGAGCCGCGCCGTAGAAGTGCTCGGAATCCGACAGGCCCGTGACTCCCCCCCGAGAAAACAGCAGCCCGACCCGCCAGGCCTCGTCCGTCGTCCCTCTCATCGCTCGTCATCATCCCCGCCGGGCCAGTACCGAAGCTGAACGAAGCCAATCGCGCGGTAAAGTCAACGCCCCTGCTGCAGGAGGAACGGGATGCTTCGGCATCGCGCGGCAGGAAACGGAAGCCCCGGAACAGCCAAGCCCGTTCGCGCGCCGCGCCCGGATATTGGCCCTCCGGCGCCCCGCCCCGGGCCATTCCGGCCGCCGGACCGCTCGGGCGGGTTGCGCTCGCCGGAGCAGGCAGCCACTATCGGCGAAACAGTATACGAAGAATACGCCATGAGACCAACCACCCGCCTGCGCCAGCTTGTCGAAGCGCCCGAGATCCTCGTCCTGCCCGGTGTCCAAGACGCCTTGACCGCGCGTGTCGCCGAGCGCGCCGGCTTCGAGGCGATCACCTGCGGCGGCTATGCCAGCACCGCTGCGCTGCTGGGCGAACCGGATTCATCGCAACTCGGCCTCGCCGAGATGGCCGAACACTACGCGCGCATCTGTGACACCATCTCCATCCCCGTCTTCGCCGATGGCGATACAGGCTTCGGCAACGTCACCAATGTCCGCCGCACCGTGCGCGCCTATGAGCGGGCCGGCGTCGCCGGCCTGTTCATCGAGGACCAGGTCTTCCCCAAGCGCTGCGGCCACATGCCGGGCAAGGCGGTGGTGCCGGCCGAGGAGATGGTCGCCAAGCTGAAGGCGGCGCTCGATGCGCGCGTCGACGGCGACCTCCTGATCATGGCCCGCACCGACGCGCTCGCCGTCAACGGCCTCGACGATGCGATGGAGCGCGCCTGCTTATACCGCGAGGTCGGCACCGATATGATCTTCGTCGAGGCACCGCGCAGCGAGGCGGACATGCGCCGCATCTGCACCGAGATCCCCGCCCCCTCCATGGCCAACAACATCGAGGGCGGCATGACGCCGCTGCTGCCGGCCGCCCGGCTGGAGGAGATCGGCTACGCCGTCGTCGCCTTCCCGGTCGCCCTCTCCTACGCGGTCGCGGCGATGGCGGAGCGGCTGTACACGGCGCTCAGAGCGTGTTTAAGAAGGGTCACTGCCATCTTCTGAGCAGCGTGGCGGTTGCGGCGATGGTGATGAGGGCTTCGGCGACGGCGGTGAGTTGCGCGTAGTCGCGCACC
>NZ_SMAK01000023.1 GCF_004346195.1 Tepidamorphus gemmatus
CCGACACGGCGCGGGCGGCATAGGCCACACATCCCGACGCCGCCCGCGCCATGTCGGATCGCGAAAACCGCTTGCGCAACGTGACGGCATCTCACTGCACGCCCCGCGTCGCCCCTCCTGCGGCTCGCGCCGCGCGCCGTCCCTCCGCGCACGACTCGTGCGCCGGGCGAGGGGTCGTCGCCCGCGTTCGGTCTTGAACCATCTCCGCGAAAAGGATCCCCATTCCATGACCCGACACGTTCCCCGCCGGTCCCGCAAGGAGGAGGAGGCGCCGCCGGCGCCTGTCCGCTCCGCGCCCACCAGCCTCGAGGTGGTCGAGGCCTTCGACGAGTTCATGATGGCCTTCGAGGCGTTCAAGGAGGCCAATGACGAGCGGCTGCGCCAGATCGAGGAGCGCGTCTCCGCCGATGTGGTGACGACGGAGAAGATGGAGCGCATCAACCGCGCGCTCGACGAGCATCGCCGCCTGGTCGATACCCTCGTGCTCAAGCAGCGCCGGCCGCATCTGTCCTCCGGCCGCGACACGCCGTATCGCGACCTGCAGCACAAGGCTGCCTTCGAGAGCTATGTGCGGCGTGGCGCCGAGCACGAGTTGCGCGCCCTCGAGGCGAAGGCGATGTCGGCCGGCTCGGACGCCGACGGCGGCTATCTCGTCCCCGAGGAAACCGAGCGCGAAATCGGCCAGCTGCTGTCGCAGGCCTCGCCGATCCGCGCGATCGCCGGAATCCGCGAGATCTCCGCCTCGGTCTACAAGAAGCCCTTCGCGATTACCGGGCCCGCCACCGGCTGGGTTGCCGAGACCGCCGCGCGCCCGCAGACCGACGGCTCCACGCTCGCCGAGCTGTCGTTCCCGGCGATGGAGCTCTATGCGATGCCGGCAGCGACCCAGACGCTCCTCGACGATGCCGCCGTTGACATCGACGCCTGGATCGCCGCCGAGGTGCAGACCGCCTTCGCCGAGCAGGAGGGGCTGGCCTTCGTCTCCGGCAACGGCGTCAACAAGCCGAAGGGCTTCCTCGCCTACGACACGGTGGCCGAGTCCGCCTGGGAATGGGGCAAGATCGGCTATCTGGCGACTGGCGTCGATGGCGATCTGCCGTCGGCCAATCCCTCCGACCGGCTGATCGACCTTGTCTATGCACTCAAGGCCGGCTACCGGCAGAATGCCCATTGGGTGATGAACCGCCGCTTGCTCGGGGCGATCCGCAAGATCAAGGACGCCGACGGCAACTACATCTGGCAGCCGCCGGCGCAGGCGGGCGGTGTCTCGACGCTGCTGAACTTCCCGGTCGCCGAGGCCGAGGACATGCCGGATGCCGCCGAGGATTCCTTCTCCATCGCCTTCGGCGATTTCCGGCGCGGCTATCTGATCGTCGACCGGCTGGGGGTGAGGATCCTGCGCGATCCCTATTCGGCCAAGCCCTACGTGCTGTTCTACACGACCAAGCGCGTCGGCGGCGGCGTGCAGGACTTCGACGCGATCAAGCTCATGAAGTTTGGCGAGAGCTGAGCGGGGAGACAGCTCCCCGTCCGCGAGGTTCCGTCGTCCTGCCCGACCGCGCGGCATCCCGGCGCGACCGCGCGGCATCGAAGAGTCCCGCACCCCCGCGTCCCCCTCCCGCGCGGGGGGCAAGGGCGGCGGCTCCGTCCCGGCTCCGGGCGGAGCCGCTCTCGCCGCCCCTCGCCCCTTCCCTGCTTCAGGAGACCGGCATGACCCTGACGCTGACCGCGCCGCCGGCGGCCGAGCCGGTGGCGCTGGCCGATATCAAGACGTTCCTCAAGATCGAACACGACGACGACGACGCGCTGATCGGTGCGCTGATCGCCGCGGCGCGACTGCACGTCGAGGCCGCCGTCCGGCGGGTTCTGGTCAGCCAGGGATGGCGGCTGACGCTCGATGCCTGGCCGCCGCCGGCCGGTGCCGGCCGCCAGATCGACATTCCGCTCGGCCCGGTGCTGGCGATCGGGTCGCTCGCGGTGCTCGACCCCGAAGGGGTTGCCGTTCCGCTCGATCCCGCCGCCTGGACAGCGGATACCGCCGGCATTCCGGCCCGCCTCCTGGTCCGCGACGCGCCGCCGCCCGGTGTTCCGCTCGGCGGCATCAGGATCGACTATACCGCCGGCTATGGCGATCCGGCCGAGGTGCCCGCCCCGCTCGTCCAGGCGGTGAGGCTGATCGCCGCCCACTGGTACGAGACGCGCGAGCCGGTCGCCTTCGGCGGCCCTGCCAACATGGTGCCGGAGACCATTGCCGCGCTGATCGCGCCCTACCGGGTGCGATGGCTGTGATCGCGCAGCTCCGCCTGGCCAGCCTGCGCCACCGCGTCAGGCTGCAGGCCCCGGCCGCGGCCGACGACGGCGCGGGCGGCCATGCCACGACCTGGAGCGATGTCGCCACCCTGTGGGCGGCGATTGTCCCGGCCGGCCCCGGCTCGACCGCCGAACGCGTCGAGGCCGGCCGCCTCGAGGCCGCCGCCCGTCTGCGGATCACCATCCGCTACCGGACCGGCCTTACCCATGACATGCGCTTCGCCCTGTCCGACCGCGTGTTCGCCATTACCGGCATCGCCGATCCGGACGGACGCGGCCGCCATCTCGTCTGCGACTGCGAGGAGATCGTGCCATGACCGATTCTGCCCGTAACGCGAGTCAAAGCTTGCGGAGGTTTCCGCCGGCCGTGCCCGGCCGTCGTGCCTTCGGCGGCCGGATGCGGGCATGTCCCGTTCTCGATGGCCCCGGGCGCGGTCCGGCGGGCCTCGGACGCGGCGACGGCGACCTGCGCCAGCTGCCGCGACCCGAGCCGGAGCGCAGCCGATGAGCGCGGCGCTGGCGCTGCAGGCGGCGCTGTTCGCCGCGCTGCGCGGCGATGCCTTGCTCGCCGGGCTGACCGGCGGCCGCATCCACGATGCGCCCCCCCAGAACTCCGGCTTTCCGCATCTCGTGCTCGCCGACCTCGCCAGTGTCGATGCCTCCGATTCCGCACACACGGGGGCGGAGCATGTCGCCACCTTCCTCGTCTGGTCTCGTGCCGGCGGCCGGCGCGAGACGCTGGAAATCCTTGGCGCGATGACGGCCTGCCTCGACGGCGCGGCGCTGCCGCTCGACGGTCATCACCTCGTCTCGCTGGCCGTCGAGCGCACCGAAACCCGCCGCGAGCCGGACGGCCGCACCTTCCGCGGACTTCTGCGGCTGAGGGCGGTGACCGAAGCGCAATAGCTGCCGATCGGGCAGGCGGCGGCGCATCGCCCGTCACGGCGGCCTCTGCGGCGTGCGCGCTCATGCATCGCCGCGACCGGACGGCACACATCGAACCTGGAGACCATCCCGATGACTGCTCAGAAGGGCAGGGACCTGCTGCTCAAGATCGATTCCGACGGCACCGGCAATTTCGTTACCGTGGCCGGTCTCAGGACCCGCCGGCTCGCATTCGGATCGGACATCGTCGACGCCACCGACATGGAGTCGCCCGGCCACTGGCGCGAGCTCTTGTCCGGTGCGGGGCTGAAGCGCGCCTCGATCGCCGGCAGCGGGCTGTTCCGCGATGCCCAGTCCGACGCGCTGGTGCGCCAGCAGTTCTTCGACGGCGCGGCGCTCGACTACGAGGTGACGATCCCCGATTTCGGCGTCGTTACCGGGCCATTCCAGATCACCGCGCTGTCCCTGTCCGGCACCCACGACGGCGAGCTCGCCTTCGAGATCGCGCTGGAATCGGCCGGCGCGCTTGGCTTTGCCAGCCTGTGACGACGGCCATGGCCAATCCCCTGCGCGGTGAGATCGAGGCGGTCATCGGCGGCCGGCCCTACACGCTGTGCCTGACGCTCGGCGCCCTTGCCGAGCTCGAGGCGCGGCTTGCTGCCGGCGATCTGATGGCGCTTGCGGCCCGCTTCGAGGCGGGCAGGCTGTCGGCGGCCGAGGCGCTGGCGGTCATCGCCGCGGGGCTGCGCGGCGGCGGCAATGCGGTTACCGACGAGGAGGTCGCGCTGATGCGCATCGAGGGCGGTGCGGCCGGGTATGTGCGCCTCGTCGCCGCATTGCTCATGGCAACCTTCCGTCCAGCCGGCGGGTCGCAGGGCGGCGGCCTGCCCGCCGAGGGAGCATCTGCCGGTGGCTTGACGAGCGACCCTGACCGACGGCCATGAGCGCCCCACCGCCACCGGGCGAGAGCCTTGCCGCTGCGCTGTACAGGCTGGCGGTGGCCGGCCTCGGACTGACGCCCGCCGCTGCCTGGGCGGCAACGCCGCGTGAGCTGCTGCTGGCGGCCGCAGCGCTGCGCGGCGATGACGAGGCAGGCAGGCAGCGCCTGTCGCGAGCCGCGTTCGCTGCGCTGCTCGCCCGCTATCCCGACCGGTCGTTCGCCACCTGCACCATCGTGCAGCACGACGCCGTTTGCGACGGGGAGGACACAGGATGAGCGACGACCAGGGCAGTTTCGCACGGTTGTCGGCCGATATCGCCGCGTTCCGGGACGAGCTGCGGGCGCTCCATCGGCTTGCCTCCGGATTTGGCGGGGCCATGGCGCAGGCACTCGACGAGGCGATCGGCAAGGGTCGCGAGCTCGACGAGGTGCTGAAAGGCCTCGGCCTCAGGCTTGCCCGCCTGGCCATCGAGGCGGCGATGCGTCCGCTTGGCGAGCGGCTCGGCGCGGCGATCGCCGGCGCGCTCGGCGCGGCCGCGCCGGCTGCTGCGCCGGTCCGCGCCGCATCGGCTGCGAAGATCGCGCCCGTTCACGCTCCGCCCGTTCACGCTCCGGCGGCCATGCCGGCGACGGACCGCGGTCCGCCCTCCGGGTCCGGCACCTGGGCCGGAGACCATGGCCAGGACGAGCCTCGGGCCGCCGCGATGCTGCGTCCGGTCGCGGTCACCGTCAACATCGCGACGCCCGATGTGGAGGGGTTCCGGAGCTCGCGCGGGCAGCTCGCGGCGGAAGTTGTGCGCGCCATCGAGCGGGCGATGCGCCATCGCTGACCGAGCCTGCGCAGAATCCCGTCGGTCACGAAAATCGGTCGCAGGGTGGAACGTATCCGAAGGCTTTCGCATTTATCCGGCGCAAGCAGGATATCAGTTCGAAAACTCGCAAGGGCCAGACGAACACCAATGACGGTGGACGTATTGATCTGGCCTGCATCCGGAAAAGGAGCCAAACACCATGACCAATACTCATGTGACCAAGTTCATGACTGGAACTGCTCTGGCGCTGGCCCTCGCCGCCGCGCCGGCGCTCGCCCAGACGAGCGCGCCGGTCACCCAGGCCCCGGCGGCCGGCCAGGCCCAGGTTCCCCCGGCTGCGACCGACACGATCGGTCGGACGACCGCCGACGCCGCGCTCGGTCTGCCGACGCAGCCGATCCTGAGCCAGCTCGAGCCGGGCCAGATCACCTCGAGCGAGGTGATCGGGATGGAGGTCCGCAACAGCGCGGACGAGTCGGTCGGGTCGATCGACGACCTCGTCATCGACGAGCAGAACCGTGTCATCGCCGGCGTGGTCTCGGTCGGCGGCTTCCTCGGCATCGGCGCCAAGAACGTGGCCGTGAACTGGCGGGAATTCAGCTTCGACCCGGATGAGCGCATCGCCTCGGTGACCCTCACCCGCGAGGCCCTGGAGGATGCCCCGGCCTTCCGTGATCGCGAAGAACTCCAAGCCAAGCGCGAGGCCGATACCCCGACCGCCGCGCCGATGACCACCGACCGGCCGGCGGGCGCCACGCCGCCGACCACCCCGCCCGTGACGTCGGAGTGATGACCGACTGAACCCCGCGCAGACCCGGGCGGTTGGCCGGGCGCCCCCACCGACCGACCGCCCGACTGCCCTTGGCCGGCTCCTCCCCCGGGAGCCGGCCTTTCTGTGCCGGCCGACCGCACCGGCGACCCGGCGGCAACCCTGGCCGCGTGGCCGTTCGCGCGGCATCAGCCGGATATTCAGTCAGCGGCATCGGCCGCGGTGCCTCGAGGAGCATCCGATGAGCTTCCATGAGGTCAGGTTTCCCGTCGCCGTATCGCGCGGCGCCACCGGCGGGCCGGAGCGTCGCACGCAGGTGGTCACCACTGCCGGCGGCTACGAGGAGCGCAACCAGCAATGGTGCGACTCGCGCCGCCGCTACGACGCCGGCACCGGCATCAAGACGCTCGACCAGCTCCACCAGGTCATCGCCTTCTTCGAGGAGCGCCGCGGTCGCGCCCATGGTTTCCGCTGGAAGGACTGGGCCGACTACCGCTCCTGCCCGCCGTTGGCGCCACCGGCGCCCGACGACCAGCTGATCGGTACCGGCGACGGCCTGTCCACCGGCTTCCAGCTCGTGAAGGCGTACGGGCTCATGGTCGATCCCTGGCGGCGGACGATCGTCAAGCCGGTCCCCGGCACCGTCCGCATCGCCGTCGGCGGCGTCGAGCTGGCCGAGGGAACCGACTTCACCCTCGACGAGACGACCGGTGTCGTGGTGCTGGCGACGGCGCCCGCCATCGCCGAGCCGGTCACCGCCGGCTTCGAGTTCGACGTCCCCGTCCGCTTCGACACCGATCGCCTGTCGATCGACCTCGCCGCCTTCGATCACGGCGAGATCCCCTCGATTCCGGTGATCGAGATCAGGCTGTGAACAAGAGGCGAGGACGGACGAAGGCCGGACCGGGAAGACTCTGGAACAAGAGGCGAGGACGGCCGAGGGCCGGACCGGGAAGACTCTGGAACGACAGGCGAGGACGGCCGAGGGCCGGACCGGGAAGACTCTGGAACGACAGGCGAGGACGGCCGAAGGCCGGACCGGGAAGACCATGAAGACCCAGCCGGTCAGCGACCCCGCAGCTCGTCGGACACTTGCAAGGACGCACGGATCACCATGAAGACAGTCTCCGACGCGTTCCGGGCGGCGATCGCCGGGCCGGTGACGACGCTCGCCTGGTGCTGGCGACTCGAGCGCGCCGACGGCCTGGTGCTCGGTTTCACCGACCACGACCGCACCATCTGCTTCGGCGGGCTCGACTATCTGGCGGACAGCGGGCTTGCCGGCAGCGAGATCCCGGCAGGTCTCGGCCTGGCGGTCGCCACCCAGGATGTTGCCGGGGCGCTTGCTGCCGACGCGATTACCGAGGACGACATCGCCGCCGGCCTCTACGACGGCGCCAAGGTCGAGATCTGGCGGGTGGACTGGCGCGATCCCGACCGGCGGGCGCTGATCCGCGCCGGCACGATCGGCGAGATCCGCCGCGCCGGCATCGCCTTCACGGCGGAGCTGCGCGGCCTCGTCCAGGCGCTCGATGCGCCGGCCGGGCGCAGCTACCAGCGCCGCTGCGACGCCGCGCTCGGCGATCAGCGCTGCCGCGTCGATGTCGGCGTGCCTCCTGTCCGCGTCGGCGGCGTGGTCGCGGCCGCCGCCGAGGATCGCATCCTGCGGATCGCCGATCTCGATGCCGGTCCGTTCGCCGACGGCTGGTTCCGGCATGGCCGACTCGTCTGGACCTCCGGCGCCAATGCCGGGCTCGCCGGCGCGATCCGCGCCGACCGTCG
>NZ_SMAK01000024.1 GCF_004346195.1 Tepidamorphus gemmatus
ATGTCGGTCCTGTCGCTGTTCGACCTGTCAGGGCGTCGCGCCCTTGTCACCGGAGCCAGCCGCGGCATCGGCAGCACCATCGCGGTGGCGCTGGCCGAGGCCGGCGCAGATGTCGCGGTTGCCGCGCGCACCGAGGCGGCGCTCGCCAACACGATGGCAGCGATATCCGCCACCGGACGGAATGCGGTGGCAGTGGCAATGGACGTGTCGGACGCTCACCAGTGCCGAGCTGGCACGGAATCCGCCGCAACCGCGCTCGGCGGTCTCGACATCCTCGTGAACAATGCCGGTATCGAGGAGGTCCGCCCCTCGCTCGAGGTCGACGAGGCATTGTGGGACCGCATCCTCGACACCAATCTGAAGGGCGCCTTCTTCTGCGCACAGGCCGCCGCGGCGCGCATGAAGCAGCAGGGCCATGGCGGCGCGATCCTCAACCTCTGCTCGCTGACCTCGGAGGTGGGAGTCCCGACTGCGGTACCCTATGGTTCCTCCAAGAGCGGCCTGCTCGGCATGACGCGGGCGCTCTCGGCGGAATGGGCGCCGCTGGGCATCCGGGTCAATGCCATCGCGCCCGGCTATTTCCACACCGCGATGACCGACGTGTTCTACCGCAACGAGGGCTGGCGTGAAGCGATGCTCGGCAAGATCCCGCTCGCCCGCTTCGGCCGTCTCGACGACCTGGCTGGTGCGTCGGTGTTCCTCGTCTCCGACGCTGCGGCCTATATCACCGGACAATGCCTCGCCATCGACGGCGGCTACCTGGCATCGATCTGAAGAGGGTCCGTGCGGTCAGACGCCGGGGCCCTCGGATGCTGGCACGATACGGACGCTGGGTTGTATATACGTCTCCTTGACTCGTTCCCCGAGGTTCGGTGAACTCACCGCAACAGCGGGGTCCAGCATCCGACCATGACGACGCCAGCGACAGGCATCCCGGTCCGTCCCGGCCGAGACCGCGACGCTGCGGCCGTCGCCGTTTCGGTGAAGGACGTCAGCATGGTGTTCTCCGGCACGATTGCCGTGGAGAACGCGTCGTTCGACCTCGCGAAGGGCTCCTTCCTCACGATCCTCGGGCCGTCGGGATCGGGAAAGACCACGCTGCTGCGGATGATTGCCGGCTTCCTCAGCCCCACCAGCGGCGAGATCTTCATTGGCGGCACGCCGGTCTCGGCAATGCCGCCGCACCGGCGCGCGATCGGCATGGTCTTTCAGCGGCTGGCGCTGTTCCCGCACATGACGGCGGCGGAGAACGTCGCCTTTCCGCTCAAGATGCGCCGCTTCGATGCGCGCACGATTCCCGAGAGAGTCGAGCGATATCTGGAGCTCGTGCGGCTCGGCGGACTCGGCAGGCGGCGCGTGCACGAACTCTCCGGCGGCCAGCAGCAGCGCGTGGCGATCGCCCGCGCGCTGGTCTTCGAGCCCGATTTGCTGCTGCTCGACGAGCCGCTCGCCGCGCTCGACCGCAAGCTGCGCGAGGAGATGCAGCTGGAGTTCCGCCGCATCCAGCGCGAACTCGGCGTCACCACGATCAACGTCACCCACGATCAGCGCGAGGCGCTGGTAATGTCCGACGAGATCATCGTGATGGACAAGGGCCGCATTCAGCAGAAGGCGCAGCCCGCCGCGACCTATCGGCAGCCCGCCAATCCCTTCGTCGCCGGCTTCATCGGGGTGACCAACTTCCTGCCCGGAACCTTCGTTGGCTACGGATCTGGTCGCGCGACGATCGCGCTCGGCGACGTCGAGCTTCCGGGCCGTCCGGCCGGCGACGTTGTCCCCGCCGCGGGTGGGCCGGCCCAGGCGGCGCTGCGCGCCGAGCAGGTGCGCATGGCCGCGCGTGCCGACGATCTGGCGAACCTCGACACGGTGCTGCCGGGCGTGGTCGAGGATGTCATCTTCGAGGGCGAGCGCGTTGTCTACGAGGTGCGGCTCGCTAAGCCCGACGATCTGCTGCTGCGCGCCTTCGACCACGATCCTGCCGAGCACGCGCAGCATGATGCCGGGTCGGCGATCTTCGTTGGCTGGAATGCCCGCGATCTGCTCGTCTTCCCCGGATAGCCTGAACAAGACCGCCAACAGAGGAGTTGACAGCATGTCGAACCGGAAATTGCCCCTGACCACGCCGCTGTCGCGGCGCAGGTTCCTCGCCGGAACCGCCGCCGCCGGCTCGCTCGCCGGCCTCTCGTCGCTCGGGCTGGCCGGCGGGGCACTCGCCCAGGAGCCGCCGAAGCCGGCCGAGTTGATCGTGCGGGCCTGGGGTGGCGTGTGGGTGGACTCGCTGAAGGCCGGTGTCTCGGATCCCTTCACTGCCAGGACCGGCATCGCCATCCGTCACGACCTGACCGAGGACAACGAGATCCAGCCGAAGGTCTGGGCCGCCGTCGCCCAGAACAGGGTGCCGCCGATTCACATCAACTGGGACACGACCGCCAACGCGACCAAGTCGGCGCTGCGTGGCGTCACCGAGGATCTGTCCGACCTGCCGGGCCTCGACGACCTTCTGGACCTGGCCAAGCCGGTCGGGCTCGAAGGCTACCCGATCGTCAACACCTACGCCTACGTCTATGTCCTCGCCTATCGCGACGAGGCCTTCCCCGACGGTCCGCCGACCTCGTGGACGGTCATGCTCGACCCCAAGTTCAAGGGCCGCATCGCGCTCTACAATGACGGGATCGGCTTCCAGCCGCCCGCCCAGATCGCCGGCGGCGGCAGCTTCGCCGACATCCCGGACAACATGGACGCCTGCTGGGAATTCATGCGCAAGATAAAGGCGCAGAACCCGCTGCTCGGCGAGGACCCGGACTTCACCGCCTGGTTCCAGAACGGCGAGATCGACCTTGCCTGCACCATCAGTTCCAACGCCCGTGAAGCGAAGAAGAACGGTATCGCGGTAAGCTGGACTGTCCCTGTCGAAGGAGCCAAGGTCGATACTGACGGACTCTGGATTCCCAGGGGGCTGCCGGAGAACGAGCTGTACTGGGCCAAGCAGTACATCGCGTTCGCGCTGACGAAGGAGGCCCAGCAGGTCTGGCTCGACGGTCTCGGCCTGCCGGGCGTCTATCCCGGCCTGACGCCCCCCGCCGACCTCGTTGGCGACCCGTCATACCCGGTCAAGCCGGAGGATTTCGAGAGGCTGCTGCTGGTGCCGCCGCAGGTGCAGGTCGAGCACCAGTCCGAATGGTTCGCCAAGTTCAAGGAGATCATGCAGAGCTGAGCGGCGACGCCAGGGCGGCAGCCGGCGCGCGCCCACGCCCGACACCGGCATCGTGCCGGCGTCGGGCAATCCTTGTGAGCGGGCACGGCCAAACCCGAAGAACCGAAAGGCGACAACAGGCCGATGCGCAGATCCGCCGCCTATCCGATCCGCTGGCACATCCTCGACTTCCTCGAGGTCGCCGCCGACCGTATTTGGCCGCGGCGCTTCGCGCCGGCCCTGCCCTACCTCATGCTGCTGCCGGCTATTCTGCTGATCGGGCTGCTGGTGGCGGGCCTCGTCGAGATGGCCGATACCAGCCTGAGGACACTCGACCGCACGACCTTCCTGTTGTCCGAACATTACACGCTGGAGAACTTCCGGCGGGCCGTGACGCAGCCGCTGTTCACCAATGTCTCGATCCGCAGCTTGCTCGGTGCGGCCCTCGTTACCGCGATCACGCTGCCGCTGGCCTTCGTCTATGCCTACGTCATGGTCCGCACCGTCTCCGGAGCGCTGAGGAAATTCCTGCTGATCGCACTGTTCCTGCCGTTCTTCATTGGCCAGGTGGTGCGCGCCTACGGCTGGCTCATCATCCTCGGCAACCAGGGACTGGTGAACGAGGCGCTGGCGCTGGTCGGGCTCGGCCCCTACCGGCTGATCTACAATTATCCCGCGGTGATCTTCGGCCTGGTGCAGTACATGCTGCCCTTCGCCGTGCTCATGCTTGCACCGGCGCTGACCGCGATCCCCGAGGAGACCGAGCAGGCGGCCGAATCCCTCGGCGCGAACTGGGTCCGCACGTTCATTCACGTCATCATTCCGATGGCAAGGCCCGGCCTGATCGGCGCCGGCATCGTGGTGCTGACGCTGTCACTGACCGACTTCGCCATCCCCGCGATTCTCGGCGGTGGCGGCAACGATTTCATCGCCAACGCGATCTACGACCAGTTCTTCCGTACGTCCGACGCGGGCCTCGGCGCGACGCTGGCGCTGCTGCTGGTCGCCGTCGGCTCGACGCTGGTCGGCATCGTCTTTGCGCTGGTCGGCACCGGCACGCTCGGCCTGCGCGGACGGAGCTTTCCATGACCTCGGCGCACGGCAAGGCCCTGTTCCTGTGGAGCGTCGTCGCCATCTGCGTCGTCGTGCTGTCGGCGCCGACCGTGGTGGTGCTCGGCGCCTCCTTCACCGCGGGCAACATCATCACCTTCCCCCCGCAGGGCCTGTCGCTGAGGTGGTACGAGGCGATCCTCGGCGCGGCCGGCTTGCGGCAGGCCTTCCTGCGCTCGCTCTACGTGGCGACGATCTGCGTGATGATCGCACTGCCGGTCGGTACGCTGGCCGGCATTGCGCTGTCGAGGTACCGGATCCGCTTCGAGAAGACGATCCAGATCTACCTGCTGCTGCCCTTCACCATACCGCTGATCGGCTCCGGGATCGGGCTGATGCTGATCTTCGGCGAGATGCGCCTGCTCGGCCAGCTCTGGCCGATCGGCATCGCGGTCTGCGTCATCAACCTGCCGTTCATGATCTGGCCGGTGGTTGCGAGCGTCAACGCGCTAGACATCGACATCGAGAACGCTGCCGCCAATTGCGGCGCCCCGCCCGTGCAGACTTTCCTGATGGTGACGCTACCCGCCGTGATGCCCGGCGTCATCACCGGATCGCTGCTGATGTTCATCCTGGCGCTGAACGAGTTCCTGGTGAGCCTGCTGCTGGTCGATGCCCGCATCGTCACGCTGCCGGTGCAGATCTACAACTCGATCCGCTCGATCATCACGCCCGATCTGGCCGCCATCTCGGTGGTGTTCATTGCCGTGGCCGCGCTTGCCATCGTCCTGCTCGACCGGCTGGTCGGCCTCGACATCTTCCTGCGATCCAAATGACCGGAGGCCGGACCATGCGCGCGGCACGACTCCATGGGATCGGCGACCTGCGCGTCGAGGACATCCCGACACCGGGCGAGCCGGCCGAGGGCTGGGTCCGCTGTCGCGTCACGGCGGCCGGCATCTGCGGCTCAGACCTGCACAACTTCCGCACCGGCCAGTGGATCAGCCGGTCGCCCTCCGTTCCCGGCCATGAACTGGCCGGCATCGTCACGGCGATCGGCGCTGGCGTCTCCGGCCTCGCGGAGGGCGACGCGGTCGTTGCCGATTCCCGCGTTTTCTGCGGCGCATGCCCGGCCTGCATCGCGGGCCGCCACAATCTGTGCGCGACCCTCGGGTTCGTCGGCGAAGTCTGCGACGGCGGCTTCGCCGAGGAGGTCGTGCTGCCGGCCCGCCTGCTGCACAAGGTCGATCCCGGCCTCGATCCGGCGATCGCCGCCACTGCCGAACCGCTGGCGGTCGCCCTGCATGCGGTGCACAGGCTTGGGTGCGGACCGGGAGACCCGGTCCTCATTGCCGGCTGCGGGCCGATCGGCGGGCTGGTGGCGCTCCTGCTGCGCGACATGGGCGCAGGGCGCATCCTGATCGCCGACCGCAATCACCACCGCCTGGCATGCGTCGCGGACGCCGCCGCAGCGGAACCCGTGTCCCTCGACGGTGACGCGTCCGCCCTCCCGCCCGTCCGTCATGCCGTGGAGGCGACCGGCAGCGTCCACCTTCTCCCGAACCTGATCGATCGTGTCGATGCCGGCGCACGGATCGCCCTTGTCGGCATCTTCCACGGCAGGCTTGATCTCGATCCGAACCTGATCGTCGAGCGGGAATTGTCGCTTGAAGGATGCAGCGTTTTCGCCGACGAGCTGCCGGAGGCGATCGCGATGCTGCCGCGCCTTGCTCCCGCGATCCGCCGAATGATCGACACGGAGATCGCCATCGAGGATCTCCCGGAAGCCTATCGCCGGCTGCTGGCGGGCGAGGCGAAGGGACTGAAGACGATCGTGCGGCCGCATCTACCCCGGGCCGGTGGGGACGCATGATGACCGCGCTGTCGGATACCGACGGGCCGCTCTACGAGCGGGTGAAAGGCTTCATCCTGCGCAACATCGGCGCCGGCGCCTGGGCGCACGGGCGCCGCCTGCCGTCGGAGAACGAGCTGGTCTCCTCGCTCGGCGTATCGCGCATGACGGTCAACCGGGCACTGCGCGAGCTCGCGGCGGCTGGCATTCTGGTGCGCATCCAGGGCGTCGGCACCTTCATTGCCCCGCCCAAGCCGCGGTCGGCCCTGATCGAAATCCGCGACATCTCCGAGGAGATCACGGCCCGCGGCAACCGCCACCGCGCTGAAGTGCTGGCGCTGGAGCGTGTCACCGCCACGCCCGATCTGGCGGCCGCCTTCGAGTTTCCGCGCACCCGGCCGGTGTTTCACTCGGTGGTGCTGCACTTCGAGGATGACCTGCCGGTCCAGCTCGAGGAGCGGCACGTCAATCCGGACTTCGCGCCGCACTATGGTGACCAGGACTTCACCGCCATGACGACCTTCGAGTACCTGCAGGCGCAGACCCCGGTCACCGAAGTCGAACACATCATCACCGCGATCGCGGCCGATTCCCGCACCGCCGCCATGTTGCAGCTTCCCCGGGGCGAGCCATGCCCGCTGCTCTACCGGCGCACATGGTCGGGAACCGCGGTCGTCACGGTTAACCGGTTCATCTATGCCGGCAGCCGCATCCCCCTCGGCAGCCGCTACCGCCCGGTCGACGCCCCCCGATCCGGCTGATTCAGCTGGCCGGTCAGATCAGGCCGCCGGCGCACGCGGCGGAAAGCCGTTAGCCGCTTCCAACGCCGCCGCGCAGCGGAT
>NZ_SMAK01000025.1 GCF_004346195.1 Tepidamorphus gemmatus
CACTTCGCCTTCAACATGCTCCGCCGCGTCCACGACAAGCGATCCATCAAGCTGCGCAGAAAACGGGCTGCACGCAACAACCAGTACCTTCAGCAGATACTCCAACCCTCAGCCCGTTAACCCGGATTCAGAGCCTTGATACTCACCCACACCGATCATCAGCACGAGCTGTTCAGCCTGTCCCAGGCGCTCCTCGCGCGCCAGTGTTCGGCCCCAGGCGCCGGCCTGGCGGATTGCTTCGACACCAGGACGCCGGACCAGGCCAGACCGTGCAGGGCGCGCTGTTCGGTGTATGCAAGCGCGCTGTTCAGCCGGCCGTCGCGAACCACGCGGGAGGCGACGGTTTGTCGGAACATATCGAGATAGGCGTCAAGAGCAGGCAGCAGCGACTCCAGCAGCCCGATCGTATCGTCGGCATCAGCCATACTCAGGTCCTGCCGCGGAAGTCGGGCTTGCGCTTTTCCTTGTGACTTGCGCTTTTCCTTGTGAGATGCCAGTCCTTCACGTATCTCCGGTCCACCCACGCCCAGGAATTCGAGCGCAAGTGAGGCCTCGAAGATCGGGGCGCTCTGCTTGAACCAGAGGTTCAGCGACAGCTTGGTCAGCGCGATGGCCTCGGAGGCACCGGCGTTGAGCTTGCCTGCCACCTCGCGGGCAGTCTCCAGCAAGCGATCCTCGTCCACAGCCATCGAGACAAGGCCTATGCGCTCGGCCTCCTCGCCCGAGATCTTCTCGCAGGTCAGCAGCAGATACTTAGCCTTGGCCATGCCGCACAGCACTGGCCAGACCGCGGCCGCATGGTCGCCCGCAGCGATACCGAGACGGGTGTGGCCGTCGACGATCTTAGCGGTTCTTGCGGCGATCGAGATGTCGGCCATCAGCGCCACCACCAGGCCCGCGCCCACGGCAGGCCCGTGGATCGCAGAGACGATCGGCTTCGAGCAGTCGATCATGTTGTAATAGAGATCACGGCTTTCGCGCATGACCTTTGTTAGGATGCGGTAGTCGGCCATCTGGCTCTCGATCAACTCGAAGCTGCCGCCGGCCGAGAACGCCCTGCCCGCGCCCCGAACGATCACCACCCGCACGTCCGGATCCTGGTCGATCTGGTTCCAGACGTAGGGTAAGTGTTCGTGGACGCGCTCGTCCACGGCGTTCAGATTGGGACCGTCGAAGACGAGTTCCAGAACGCCGGGTTCGTGCATCTCGGAGCGGAAAGGAAGGTGGCTGTATCGATCGAGTATGGACATGTCGGGTCCTTTGCGGTCTTTAAGTTATGCGTTCGAACAGCGCAGCCAGGCCCTGCCCGCCGCCGATGCACATGGTTTCAAGTCCCCAGCGCGCCCCGCGCCGGTCAAGTTCGCGCAGGAGGGTCGCGAGGATCCGCACCCCGGTCGCGCCGACCGGATGCCCCAGTGAGATGCCTGAGCCGTTGACATTCAGCCGGTCGAAGTCCGCTGGCGCGAATCCCCAGATCCGAGTGCAGGCCAGAACCTGCGCGGCAAAGGTCTCGTTCAGCTCGATCAGGTCCATATCCGCAAGAGTGAGTCCCGCTCGCGCCAGCGCCTTCTCGGTGGCCGGAACCGGGCCGATCCCCATTCGTGCGGGGTGCACTCCCACCACGGCCCAGCTGACCAGACGGCCAAGGGTGCGCAGGCCCAGGGCTTCGGCCTTTGCACGCGTCGTCACGATGCAGGCGGCGGCGGCATCGTTTTGACCGCTGGCATTGCCCGCGGTAACGGTGGCATCCGGGTCGGATTTCGCAAGGATCGGACGAAGCGCGGCAAGCGACTCGAGGGTGGCATCCGCACGCGGGTGCTCGTCTTGTGAGAAAAGTATCTCGCCCCTGCGCGTCTTAACACGGACCGGAACGATCTCGGCGTCGAACAGTCCCGCGGCCTGCGCCCGCACCGCCTTGAGGTGCGAACTCAAGGCCAATTCGTCCTGCTCGGCGCGCGAAATGCCGTATTCACGGCGCAGGTTTTCGGCGGTCTCAAGCATTCCACCTGGAACGGGATAGTACCGACCGCCAGACGTCACGCGTCCCCTGCCGATGCGGCACATCAGCCCGGTGTCGGCACCCTTCAAGCCCCAGCGCACGCCCAGCGAATAGTACTCGGCCTGGCTCATTGATTCCACGCCGCCGGCGATGATCAGGTCCCCCGCGCCGGTGGCTACGCACATCGTGGCGTTGATTACTGCCTGCAGGCCGGAACCACATCGCCGGTCGATCTGAGTGCCGGGCACGGCGATGTCCAGACCCGCGTCCAGCGCCGCGATGCGACCGATCGCAGGGGCCTCGCTATTGGGATAGACCTGCCCGAAGATCACGTCGTCGATGTCAGAGCTGGTGATCCCGGTGCGGCGCACAAGGTCCTTCACGACGGTCGCCGCCAGCTCCGCGGCGGTCACGTCCTTGAGCGTACCGCCGTAGCCCCCGACGGGGGTGCGGATCGGTTCGCAGATAACCGCGTCTCGCATAAGGGTTCCTTTCCGTCGACCATCAGTAGGACTTGGGCAGCCCGAGCACCTTGTCGGCGATGAAGTTGCAGACCATCTGCTGGCTGATCGGTGCGATCTTGAGGTGCCGCGCCTCCATCCAGAAGCGTGACACATGGTATTCGGTGGCCATGCTGTAGCCGCCGTGGAACTGCATGGCTGCGTCCGCGGCGATGAACGCAGCATCGGTCGCCAGATACTTTGCGGTGTTGGCCTCGGGACCGCAGGGCTTGCCCTCGTCGAACAGGCGTGCGGCCTTCTGCGTCACTAGGTCTGCGGCCTCGAGCCGCATCCAGGCGTCGGCCAGGGGGTGCGCCACCGCTTGGTTCTTGCCGATCGGGCGATCGAATACGATGCGATCTTTGGCGTACTGGACTGTCAGCTCCAGCGCTCCTCGACCCAGCCCAACGGCAGTCTGCGCCACCGCGATACGTTCGGGGTTCAGCCCGTCGATGAGACAGCGGAAGCCCTGTCCCTCTTGCCCGACGATCTCGTCCTCGTAGACCTCGAAATCCTCAAACACGATCTCATTCGAGTCGACCGCATTCCGCATGATCTTGTCGATGCGGTTGATAACGACGCCCGGCTTGCCCTTCAGCTTCGTGAGGAACAGTGTCATCCCGTCGTAGGGCCGCGCAGGATCGCGCGGAGCCGTTCGAGTCAGGAGCAGAATCCGGTCGGCGTTCTTGGCATTCGAAATCCAGACCTTGCGACCGCTGACCAAATAACGCCCGCCGTCCCGGCGAGCGAAGGTCTTGAGACGTGAGGTATCTACGCCGTTGTCGGGTTCGCTGACGCCGAAGCACATCATCTCTTGTCCGCTGGCGAGCCGCGGCAGGAACTCGCGCTTCATTGCCTCGGAGCCGTGATGGATGACTGGGCCCGGCGGAAAGACATAATACTGGAAGACCGAGTTGGCGTTGAAACCGCACTTCCGGCCCAACTCGTCCAGCACCACCCCCACCTCGGTGAGGCCAAGCCCCATGCCCCCGTACTGTTCGGGCATCATCATTCCCAGCCAGCCGCCGGCCGCCAAGGCATCCTTGAAATCCCAGGGATAGTCCTTCTCCACGTCCTTCTGGCGCCAGTATTCCAGGTCGAACTGCTCGGCGATCTTGCTGATGGAGGCGCGGATCAGGTCGAGTTCAGATTGGTCGAGCGACATCGCTGGGCTCCTTGGTCCGGTCAGCTGCGTACTGGGATGAGGTCGAGCGAGCTCGCCGAATCGAGGGCCGACAGATCGCCGGCCGGTTCGCCCAGATACCGCGCGCGGATGGCCCGGCGCATGATCTTGCCGTTCTTGGTCTTTGGCAGTCCAGCGACGGGAATGATCTCGGATGGCACCATTGCCTTACCCACGGCGCGGTCAACCGCAAGCCCGAGGGCGCGCGGGTCGAACGCCGATACGCCGGGCTTAAGCGTGACGAAAGCGACGATGCGCGATCCGCGGTCGGCGTCCGGTACGCCGATCACGGCTGCCTCGGCAAGCCGGGGATCGGAGACGAGGGCGGACTCGATCTCGGCCGGGCCGATGCGTCGGCCGGCTACCTTGATCGTATCGTCCGAGCGCCCATGGATGTACCAGTAGCCGTTTGCGTCGATGCTGGCGAGGTCTCCATGTACCCAAGTCCGGGGCCAGCGGTCCCAATAGGTACGCAGATAGCGGTCTGGGTCGCGCCAGAAGGCATGCGTCATGCCGGGCCAGATGTTGCGCACCACCAGTTCGCCGACGCCGTCAGTCGGATTGCCGTCGGAATCGAGGACGTCCACATCCTGCCCCAAGAGCGGCCCAGCGAAGCTGCCGGGCGAGATCGGCGCCATCGTATAGTTCGATAGGATCCCGCCGCCCGTCTCGGTGCCGCCAGTGTAGTTGAGGATCGGCAGCCGCCCGCCTCCGATCTTCTCAAACAGCCAATGCCAGGAGGGATGGTCCCAAGCCTCTCCGGTCGAGGTGAAGGCGCGCAACGACGAAAGGTCTTGTTCCTGCGCCGATCCGCCCATGGCCGCACGCAGGTTGCGAGCGGCGGTCGGTGCCATGCCGAGTACGGTGACGCGATTGCCCTCGACGATGCGCCAGAGGCGCGTTTCGTCGGGATAGTTGGGTAGACCCTCGATGAAGACGACGGTGGCTCCGAACTGGAGGGCACCGACGATCATCAGCGGCCCAAGCATCCAGCCCATGTCGGCGATCCAGCCTAGCCGATCGTCGGACTGGATGTCGAAGGCATAGCCGAAGTCGAGCCCCGACTTGACTAGGTACCCCGCGTGGCTGTGCACGATACCCTTGGGCGTTCCAGTGGTGCCGGATGTGTAGATAATCAGGAAGGGGTCGTTCGGGTCGCACTGGAGTGTGGGGACGGGCGCTCGACCGATTCCCAGGCTTTCCCAGGCCAGGTCGCATGGTTGCGCCGAGATCGGCCCGCGATCATTGCTGACGACGATTAGGTGTCGCACGTCAGGGGCCAGCGCCACCGCCGCGTCCGCGACGTCCTTCATCGCCACCCGCTGGCCCCTGCGGGTCGTGCCGTCAACGGTCACCAGGACCGCGGCCTCGGCCGAGCGTAGCCGCGCCGCCAGCGGTTCCGGTCCGAAGCCCGAAAAGGCAGGCACCGCCACCGCCCCAATTTTCGCGCAGGCCAGTAGAGCGACCGCGGCCTCGGGGATGACCGGCAGGAACAAGCCCACGCGGTCGCCCTTGCCGATCCCCAGCGCGACAAGACCTGTCGCCACGCGTTCGACCTCTGCCCCAAGCGTCGCAAAGCTCATCTCGCGTCGCGTACCGTTGTCGCATTCGGTGATCACTGCTGGGCGCACAGACGCGGCCGGGTCGGCGGCGTGGCGCTCGACACAGTTGAACGCGACATTCAGGCGACCGCCGGTAAACCAGCGCGGGAACTCATAGCCGTGGGACGTGTCGACCAACCGTTCCCAAGGGGTAGAAAAGGCGACGCCCAGATCGTCTAGCGCCGCCCGCCAGAACGCCTCGGGCTGATCCACGGAATACCGGTGCAACTCGGCGAGGCTGTCGAAACCACAGATCCGCATCGCCCGCGCAAGGCGGCTCCGCGCAAGATCGCGAGCCGACGGCCGCCAGGTCGCCGCCGCTGCCGATCCGAAGGCCGCTCGTCCCTTCACGACATCGCTCCCCTTGCGCGAAGGGTCTCGTGCATGGCGATTACTTCCTTTGCGGTCTTCACATGCGCCAAGTCGATATGTATCTCCTCGTAGGCTACGGCGGCCAAGCCGCGCTCTAACCCGGCCTCGAAGGCGTCGATCATGCCCTGGTAGAAGGCAACCTCCTGCGCGGTCGGCGTAAACACCTCATTGGCGATGGGGACGTGGTTGGGATGGATGGCCACCATGCCGCGGAACCCCAGCCGCTTGTTGTCTCGGGCGAATTTCCAGGCACCGTCGATGTCCTTAAGAGCGTGTTTGAGAAGGGGGATTCCCAGGGCGACTCCTGTATGATTCATGGGGTGTCGGCTTTTCCGAACCGAGGTCGACACCGATGCGGCGCC
>NZ_SMAK01000026.1:0-4112 GCF_004346195.1 Tepidamorphus gemmatus
GGTTGCGGTGGTGGCGATGGATTCGCGGATGAAGACGAGGTTGGAGTTCGACACCGGCGAGGGTTCGGTGCAGGAGATGACGGTGGTGGCATTCTCGCCGGTGCCGCCCGCGACATAGCACCGGGCCGCCTTGACGAAGGTTCCGGTCGCGCCGTTCGGACTGATGTCGAGGAAGTCGTTGGCGGTGGCCGCGGCGAGCGCCGCCTTCACGACGATGCCGGCCTGGGGGAACACCTGGCCGAGGATGGCCTGCATCATCGGGCTGATGTCGAGGGCGATGCAGCGGTTCGGCGTCACGGTCTCGGGATCGCCGATCTGTATCGTCTCGCCATTGGCCCAGCCGGCGATGGATGCGGCGGAGAGCACCTGGAGCTGGTTGGCGGCCGGTTGGGCCCTGACCCAGGCCGGCTCGATCGGATCCTTCGTGGTGTTCCAGATGCGGGCATAGCTCACATCGGTCATGAAGGCCGAGGTGAAGAACTGGCTGGCGACGCTCGTGGTCAGCGTGATGGTGTCGCCGGAGATCGACTGGATGAGGGCGGTGCGCGGGTTCTGCCCCGAGGAGGTGTCGATCCGGTAAAACGTGGTCGCGCCCGGCGTGAAGAGGAGACCGGCGGTGCCGGCGCGGGCGAGCGGCAGCCAGGCGCCGGCGCTCAGCACATAGTCGCGCGCCTCGTCGGCGACCCAGGCGCGCCAGCCCTCGCCGGGCAGGAAGGAGCGCCACTGGCCGTCCTGATAGCGGGCGATACGGCCGTCCCAGCCGGTCCAGGCGCCGCTGGCGGAGGCGGCGACGATGTAGCAATCGCCCTCGGCGGGGCTGGCGGGCGGGCTTGCCAGGTCCTTGTCGAGGACCGAGAGCTGCACCAGCGTGTCGAGCGCGGTGAGCGCCTCGTTGTGGGTGACGTGCTTCTGGGCCTGCGCGGCGGCAAGCAGCGGCAGCTTCAGGCGGGCGGTATCGGCCATCGGTCGTTCCTCAATGGTCCCATGTCAACGCGGTGGCGGGCATGCCGGCGCCATAGGTGGCCGACATCTGCGCGACGCGGATCTTCACGTTCCAGATCGGCGTGCCGAAGTCGGCGGTCTGCTGGGCGGCGGTGTAGAGGTAGCTTGGCGAGGCAAGGTCGAGCGTGCGCACCACGCTGTCGTCGCCGGGATCGAGGATCTCCAGCCGGTAGGCCTCGGACGCCTCGCCGAGCGGCACCTCGGTCTGATCCCAGGAGTCGCCGCCGATCCGGGTCTGCCGGATCCAGCTCAGGGTCCAGTCACCGGTCGCATGATCGCGCCTGCCGCGCAGATGCACCGGCGCGAGCGGGCGCCGGCCGCGACCGGTCATGGTGAAGGTCGTCTCGAGGTAGCTCGGATCGGCTACGTCGGCGTTCGCCGGACCGACCCGCCAGACGAATGGCAGGCCGACCTCGTCGGCGGACAGCGCCGGCTGGCGGACCGCCGCATCGAGCACGAGGACGCGGGCGTCGGCGGCGACCGGATCGCGCATCGCATGGGCCGAGCCGCGCTGGCCGCGCAGCAGGTTGGTCAGGCGGTAGCGGCCGGGCGCCATCAGCGTCGCGGTCGCGAACTGGACGATCTCCCACTCGCCGTCGGCATTCTCGATGGCGAGCGCATTGGCGCCGCCGAGCACCTGGATCTCCTCGGCCGAGGCGAGCGTGCCGGCGGCAAGGTCGATCCACAGTTCGTTGCCGCGATCCCAGCGCCAGAGCGGACCGGACCAGACGTCGAAGGCGAGCTCTCCCATGCGCGCCGCGATCGGCACGGTGGTGTCGAGCACGAAGCCCGACTGCGTGGGGCTGCGCCAGAACGCCACGCCGCCCGGCCAGGGCGACAGGTAGGCGGCGATGTAGCCGGCATCGGCGCTGTCGCCGTCCTTGAGCAGCGGCCCGTCGAGCAACACCGCCTCGGGCAGGCCGGTCGCCGGCACCGGCGCCGGCGGGCGCGGCCGCCGCGGCATGACGGCCGCGGCGTAGAGGCTCGCCTCGGTGCGCGCGGCACGCACCCGCCGCGCCTGCCCGTCGGCGATCTCGGCGATGCGCCAGGTATCGGCGCCGGCGCCCTCGAGGCGCACCACATCGCCGGGATCGAGATCGAGCAGAGAGGGCGGCAGGGCGAACTCGACGGTCTCGCGGGCGGCCCAGGCGTCGTTGAGGAGCATCTCGGCAATCGCCCCGGCGCGCGAGGCCGGCATCACCACGGGCAGCGCCACCTGGACGACGCGGCCGGCCCTGCCCGTCGCGGACATACCCGTCCCGAACCTACCCGGCCGCATCGCCTCGGCAGAGGCCGGCTGGTCGTCGCCGGCCGGATCGCCATAGGCGACCCTGACCACGTCCGGCCGCGCGGCGGCCTCGTCGAACGTGCGCACCGCGAACGCCCCCGCCTCGTCCGATCCCGCAGCCGATCCCGCGCCAGCGGCCGTCTCGGCGAGGTCGTGGAGGCCAAGATCGCGCACGACGGGCTCGCCGAGCCGCGAGCGGAACCGCACCACCCCGCCGCTTTCGACCGCGTAGGCCGAGAAGGCCGGCAGGATCGCCTCGAGAACACCGCGCGGCGACAGGATGCGGTCGATCACCACGGCGTCGACGACGCCCGGCATCGGGTCGATGGCATGATCGGCAAAGCCGTGGTCGGTGAGGATCGTCGCGATCGTCTCCCGCGCCGGCGCCGCGCCGAGCCGCCCGGAGATCCAGTGGCCGAGCTCGAAGTTCGCCGCATCCGCCCAGGTCGCCTCGTCCTGCGGGAAGGAGGGCGCCGGCCGCGCATCCCAGGCCCAGATCGCCGTCCACGAGGTGTCGATCATGCGGCCGGGATAGACGCCCGAGAGCGGGTTGTTGGCGTCATCGGCCCAGTATTCGAGCGCCGCCTGCAGGAAGGCGCGCTGCATGGCGTCGTCGCGGGCCCCCGACGAGAAGTGCGGCAGGAACGATTCCGACGACTTCGGGTCGAAGAACACGTTGGGCTGGTTGGCGCCCTTGTCGACCGCCGGACAGCCGAGCTCGGTGAACCAGATCGGCTTGCCCTCCGGCACCCAGGCCGTCGGCGAGGCCGCCTCGACGCCGCCCGGCCGGTTGACGTGCGGGTTCTGCCACCAGCTGCGGATGTCCTTGTTGCGGAACACCCAGGGCTTGCCATGGGCGCCGTCGGTGATCGGCGTGCGGGTCTGGCTGTCGCGGTCGGCCGCCGAGGCATAGAACCAGTCGTAGTACTCGCCGCCCTCGACATTCGCCTTGAGATAATCGAGATCGTGGACGGTGGTCGGCCCGGTCGGGCTGTAGTCGAGGTGGTCGCTGCCGTCGCGCCAGTCGGCGAGCGGCAGGTAGTTGTCGATGCCGATGAAGTCGATCCCGTCATCCGCCCACAGCGGGTCGAGGTGGAAGAACACGTCGCCGGAGCCGTCCGCCGGCCGGTGCGAGTGATACTCCGACCAGTCGGCGGCATAGCCGAGCCTGGTGCCCGTTCCGAGGATCGAACGCACCTCGCCGGCAAGGTCGATCAGCTCGCTCACGAAGGGATAGGCCGAGGCCGAGGAGCGGACGGTGGTCATGCCGACCATCTCCGAGCCGATGGTGAAGGCATCGACCCCGCCCGCCAATTGCGCCAGCTTGGCCATGTGCAGGATGAACCGCCGGTAGCGCCATTCGTCCGGGCCGGAATAGGTGACCGTGACGCCCGAGGACGCCGCGAAGTGCGCCGCCGTGGCGCTGCCCATGAAGGCGGCGACCTGGCTTGCCGCCGCCCCGGTCTTGTCGGGCGAGCCCGCGAAGCCCGGCGCCGGCGAGCAGGTGATCCGGCCCCGCCAGGGATAGGCCGGCTGGCCGGTCGCGGCGGCGTTGTCCGACCAGGGGTTCGGCAGCGCGTTGCCGGCCGGAACGTCCATCATGACGAACGGATAGAGCAGCACCCTGAAGCCCCGAGCCTTCAGCTCACGGATGCAGGCGATGACGCTCGCATCGTTCGGCGAGCCGCCATAGGCCGGCACGCCCGGCGCGACCTCGCTGACGAGGTCAGCGGTCAGCCGATCGAGCCCCGCCACCACCCAGGGGTACGGATGACCGTAGTAGACCGTGTATTTGTTGCGGCTCTCGACCTTCGGCTTTCTC
>NZ_SMAK01000026.1:4207-5942 GCF_004346195.1 Tepidamorphus gemmatus
TCTCGCAGTGTCCGCATCTGAGGTCGGTGCCGAACCAGGCGACGACCAGGTTGACGCTGCCGCAGTTCGGCGCCAATGCCTCGAGCGTATCGAGCGAGGCGAGCAGGTCGGACGGGGCGACCATCGCGTTGCGGTTCTCGGTGACATAGGTGCCGGGCCCGGTCGCCCGGCCGAGCGTCAGCGGGTCGTAGCCGAACTCGGTCGAGCCGGGGATCAGCGCCACCGCCTCGACCAGCGGTTCGAGATCGCCGACGGCGCGGAACACCTCCGCGGTGATCACCGGCATGCGGTTGCCGAAGCTGGTGAGGTCCATCGCCTCGAAGACGATGTAGGCGATGCCGCGATAGGCCGGCGCGTTGTCCGCCCCCTCCTTCGCCGCGATCAGCGAGTCGGCCTCCTGGTCTTCCGTCCCGAGATACTTGCGGATCGTCACCCAGCCGGCCGGATAGTCGTGGTCGAGCTCGCGCCCGTCGGCCCAGATGCGGCCGATGCGATGGACCGGCCCCTCGCACAGCGCCACGGCGAAGTTGGCGAAATATTTGTAGCTGGTGGTCGACGGGCCGCCGAAGCCCTTGCCGCCGCCGGAATCGATGCCGACCTCCTGGAACCGCGTCGCCCAGATCATCTGCCCGGCGAGCCTGCAGCGGCCGACGAGGCGGGCGATGGGCGCGCCCTCGGTCGAGGCGGTGAGGTCGACCGAGGTGAGGCGCGGGCCGTCGCGGCGGGCAACCGGCGACAGCGCGGCGATCAGCGTCTGGTCGATGACCGAGCCCACCGCCCCGCCGATCGCCCGGCCGAGCATCGCGCCGACCGGTCCGCCGATCGCCCCGCCGATGACGCTGCCGGCCGACTGGAGGAGGACGGTTGCCATGGGTGCGGCCTCTCATGGGTGGGCGGGTTTGTGTGTGGGGGGGTGATGCGGCCGTCGCGGCGCGCGGCCGGCACCGGGTGGCGGCCCGATCGTCGTCACAGCCCCGGAAACGCGAAGGCCGCGACGATCCTCTGCCGCCACCAGTCCGACAGCGCCACCTCGGCGACCGGCGCGTGCTCCTGGGCGTGGATGAAGCGGGCCGGCGCGGCCTCCGAGACGATCCCCACATGCCTGGCGATCATGCCGCGGCGGATGCGGAACACGACGACATCGCCCGGCGCGAGCGCGCCCGGATCGGTCTCGATCAGATGGCGCCGGGCGGTGGCGAGCAGCGTCTCGGTGCCCTGCACGCTGCCCCAGTCGCGCGAATAGGCCGGCACCTCGTCGGGTTCCGGCCCGATCATCGCGCGCCAGACGCCCCTGACCAGCCCGAAGCAGTCACAGCCCGCGCCCTTCATCGACGCCTGATGCCGATAGGGCGTGCCGAGCCACGTGCGGGCCTCGGCGACGATCGCCGCCCGTGTGACGGTGGCCGCATCAGTTGAAGAAGCTGCCGCCATCGTTCTCTCCCGACTGGCCGACCACATAGGAGAAGGCCCGGTCGTTGCCCGGCATGTGCGGAAAGCCGCGGAAGTTCGCCGTGTTGGCGAACTTCGCCCTGCACGTCGCAAAGGTCTTGTCGCAGCCGGCGGTCAGCGTGACGCCGTCGCCCGTTGCGACGGGCCGGGCCGCCCGCAGCCACAGTTCGACCTCGATCCCGTCGGGACGTCGACGGTCGGCGCGGATCGCGCCGGCGAGCCCGGCATTGGCGCCGGAGGTCCAGACGAGTCGGCCATGCCGGAACCAGCCGTCGGCGAACGGACC
>NZ_SMAK01000027.1 GCF_004346195.1 Tepidamorphus gemmatus
AGAATGCCACCACCGTCATCTCCTGCACCGAACCCTCGCCGGTGTCGAACTCCAACCTCGTCTTCATCCGCGAATCCATCGCCACCACCGCAACCATCCGCCTCGTCAGCGCCATGGCGGTGCTGGGGTGAGAAGCCTACGGAGCCCCGCTGTGCGGCCCAGCGAGCGACGACAATGACTCCTCCCAAGTCAGGGGACGGTTACGTCCGCATGGCCGAAGGCGAATTCGAGGAGCTGCTCGCCCGCGCCGCCGAGCGCGGCGCGCGCCGGGCGCTCGCCGATGTCGGGCTCGAAGGCAAGGAGGCAGCGCTCGACATCCGCGATCTGCGCTCGCTCATCGAATACATCCGCTTCGTCCGGCGCACCGCGGTTCAGACGGCGGTGCGCCTGATCACCACTGGCATCCTGCTCGCCCTCCTCGCCGGCATCGCCATCAAGCTGAAGCTGTTCGGCAACGGCTCGTGACCTCGACGCAAATCCACGACGGCTGCGGCCCGCCTCCCCGGCGGGCCTTTTCGTTTGGAGAATCACCCATGACCCCGAAATGGTACCAGATCGCGATCGCCGAGCTCGGCCAGCAGGAGATCGCCGGCACCGCGCACAACCCGCGCATCGTCGCGTATCACCAGGCGACCGGACTTCGCGCCCAGGACGACGAGACGCCCTGGTGCGGCGCCTTCGTTGCCTGGTGCCTGGGGACGGCGGGCATTCCTTACGACAAGGCTTCGGCCGCGTCCGCGCGCTCCTGGCTCGATTGGGGTCGCAAGCTCGAACATCCGACCATTGGCTGCGTGGCCGTATTCTGGCGTGGGCACCGCGATGGCTGGCAGGGGCATGTGGGCTTCTATGCCGGGCGCGATGCGCAGGGTCGCATCCTGGTGCTCGGCGGCAATCAGGGCAACGCCGTGAGCGTCCGCCCTTACTCGGCCGACCAGCTTCTCGGTTATCGCTGGCCCGAGAACGTGCCGCTGCCGCCCGACATTCAGCCCCTGCGCCAATCGGGTGTCGTCCAGGGCAGCACGGTCGCCGCCGCAAGCGGTGCTGCGGTCATTGCCGACAATCTGCCGATGCTCGTGAGCAATCTCGAGCGCGCCGACGGCCATCTCGAGGCCGGCACGCTCTTCGGAGTGGCCATCGGCCTGCTGATCATCGCCGGCGCCGGATGGGCGCTGTGGCAGCGCATCCGCGCCGCGCGCGAACTGCGCGATGGAGTAGCACGATGATCTCTTGGCTTCTCTCGCTTCCCTGGGTGCGACGGCTCGGTCTCTGGATCGGCGCCGTCGTCGCTGCCGTCGCAGCCATTGCCGCCATCCGCCGGTCCGGCGAGCGCGCCGGCCGCCTCGAGGAACGCCTCAACCAACAGAAGGAAATCGCCGATGCCGAGCGTCGGATGCTGGATGCCTCGCGCGATCGCCCTCGTGATCGCGACGACCTTGCTCGCCGCTTGCGCGACGGCTCGTTCTGATCGGCCGGCGGGCGTCGTCTGCCCGCCGGTCCCGGTCTACAGCAAACCGTTCCTCAAACGCGCCGCCGATGAGCTCGATCGTCTGCCGGCCGGCTCGGCGATCGAACAGATGCTCGCGGACTATCAGGTGATGCGCGAGCAGGCGCGCACGTGCCAGCGAAGGTGATTTGGCGTCTTAGAGCGTGTTTGAGAAGGGTCACTGCCATCTTCTGAGCAGCGTGGCGGTTGCGGCGATGGTGATGAGGGCTTCGGCGACGGCGGTGAGTTGCG
>NZ_SMAK01000028.1 GCF_004346195.1 Tepidamorphus gemmatus
CGAGACCGGATGACCGCGACCAAGTGAATCAGGCAGCATTCCGGCCTCGCGGCGGGGCCGCGAATGTGCTGTGGTCTTGCCCATCATGGCGATGACAGCGGACCAGCTTCCCGACGATCCGATTGCGCTCAAGGCGATGGTGCTGGCGCGCGAGACCGAGAACGAGCGGTTGCGCCAGATCATCAAGGAACTGCAGCGTCACCGCTTCGGCCGCCGGGCCGAGAGCCTGCCCGAAGACCAACTGCTCCTCGGGCTGGAGGAGGCCGAGCAGATCGAGGCCGACAGAGCGGAAGCAGCCGAACGTGCCGATCCGGCCAAATGCAGGCAGCGCACCGCGAAGCGGCGGGCGAACCGCGGTGCGCTGCCGCCGCATCTGCCACGCATGGAGATGATCGTCGATATCGAAGACCACAGCTGCCCGTGCTGCCGCAACAACCTCCACCGGATCGGCGAAGACGTCAGCGAGCGGCTCGATATCGTGCCGGCGCAGTTGCGCGCGATCGTCGTGCGCCGGCCCAAATACGCCTGCCGCGCCTGCGAGGACGTCGTCGTGCAGGCGCCGGCACCGGCGCGTCTCGTCGAGGGCGGGTTGCCGACCGAGGCAACGGTCGCGCAGGTTCTGGTTTCCAAATATGCCGACCATCTGCCGCTCTATCGCCAGGCGCAGATCCACGCCCGCCAAGGCATCCATCTCGATCGCTCCACGCTCGCCGACTGGGTCGGCCGTGCCGCCTGGCACCTGCGACCGGTGCATGAACGGCTGCTCGACAAGCTAAAGGCCTCGGCCAAGCTCTTTGCCGACGAGACCACCGCCCCGGTGCTCGATCCCGGCCGCGGCCGGACCAGGACCGGTCAGCTGTGGGCTTATGCCCGCGATGACCGGCCATGGGACGGCAGCGATCCACCGGGGGTGGCCTATGTCTATGCGCCGGATCGCAAGGCAGAACGGCCAATTGCCCATCTCGCCGGCTTCAGCGGAATCCTGCAGGTCGATGGTTATGGCGGTTATCGCACACTGGCCGACAAGAGTGGCGCAACGCTCGCCTTCTGTTGGGCCCACGTTCGCAGGCGCTTCCACGAGCTCGCTGCAGCCGGCCCGGCGCCGATCGCGAGCGAGGCGCTCCGGCGCATCGCAGAACTCTACAGAATAGAGGACGATATCCGCGGCCAGCCGGCCGACGCACGCCGTGCCGTGCGCCAGGAAAGGAGCCGGTCGATCGTCGCCCGTCTCGAGCCCTGGCTGCGCGAGAAGCTCGGCCTGATCAGCCAGAAGACCAAGCTCGCCGAGGCGATCCGCTACACGCTCTCGCGCTGGGAGGGGCTCACCCGCTTCCTCGACGACGGCCGCATCGAGATCGACTCCAACACCGTCGAGCGGTCAATCCGTCCGATCGCGCTCAACCGCAAGAACGCGCTCTTCGCAGGCTCCGACGGTGGGGCTGAGCACTGGGCCGTCATCGCCTCGCTGATCGAAACCTGCAAGCTGAACGACGTCGAGCCGCTCGGCTATCTCGCCGATGTCCTCACCAGAATCGTCAACGGCCACCCGAACAGCCAGATCGACGACCTTCTGCCCTGGGCCTACATCGCAAAACCAGACATCAAAGCCGTGGCCTGAGAACACCGCTTAC
>NZ_SMAK01000029.1 GCF_004346195.1 Tepidamorphus gemmatus
ACCCCCCTTTTGGACACGGTACGCGTTCCTGCTGATCTTCGTCGGCTGTCGGACGATCAGCTTCCGCAGCTTGCGGAGGAGCTTCGCCGAGAGCTTGTTGACGCGGTTTCGGTGACGGGTGGGCATCTGGGGGCTGGGCTTGGGGTTGTGGAGCTGACGGTTGCGCTGCACCACGTGTTCGACACGCCGGAGGACCGTCTGATCTGGGATGTCGGTCACCAGGCCTATCCGCACAAGATCCTGACCGGTCGTCGCGACCGGATCCGCACGCTGAGGCAGGGCGGCGGACTGTCTGGGTTCACGCGGCGTTCGGAGAGCGTCTACGACCCGTTCGGGGCGGCGCATTCCTCGACGTCGATCTCGGCCGGTCTGGGGATGGCGGTGGCGCGCGACCTGAAGGGGGAGCGGCGCAACGTGATCGCGGTGATTGGCGACGGGGCGATGTCGGCCGGGATGGCCTACGAGGCGATGAACAATGCCGGGGCGATGGACAAGCGGCTGATCGTGGTGCTGAACGACAACGACATGTCGATCGCGCCGCCGGTCGGTGCGATGAGCGCCTATCTTGCGCGCTCGATCTCGAGCCCGAGCTACATGACGATCCGGCGGCGCGGCAAGAAGCTGACGGCGCATCTGCCGAAACCGGTCGACCGGATGATCACCCGCTCGATGGAGCACATGCGCGGTCTGGTGACCGGCGGCACGCTGTTCGAGGAACTCGGCTTCTATTATGTGGGGCCGATCGACGGGCACAATTTCGACCACCTTCTGCCGGTTCTGCGGAACGTGCGGGACGCCGAGGAGGGGCCGATCCTGGTGCATGTGGTGACGCGCAAGGGCAAGGGCTATCCGCCGGCGGAGGCCTCCGACGACAAGTATCACGGGGTCTCGAAGTTCAACGTGGTGACCGGCGAGCAGGCCAGGGGCGCGGCGAAGGCGCCGAGCTACACGAAGGTGTTCGCCGAGAGCCTGATCGCGCAGGCGAGGAAGGACGAGCGGATCGTGGCGGTCACGGCGGCGATGCCGTCCGGGACCGGGCTCGACCTGTTCGGCAAGGCGTTTCCGGAGCGGACCTTCGACGTCGGCATCGCCGAGCAGCATGCGGTGACGTTTGCGGCGGGGATGGCGGCGGAGGGGCTGAAGCCGTTCGCGGCGATCTACTCGACCTTCCTGCAGCGGGCCTACGACCAGGTGGTGCACGACGTGGCGATCCAGTCGCTGCCGGTTCGCTTCGCCATCGACCGGGCCGGGCTGGTCGGCGCCGACGGGCCGACCCATGCGGGCGCCTTCGACGTGACCTTTCTTGCCTGCCTGCCGGGGATGGTGGTGATGGCGGCCGGCGACGAGGCGGAGCTTGTCCACATGGTGGCGACCGCCGCGGCGCTCGACGACCGGCCCTCGGCGTTCCGCTATCCGCGCGGCGAGGGGCTCGGCGTGGCGCTGCCGGCCGAAGGGGTGCCGCTGGAGATCGGCCGCGGCCGCATCCTGCGCGAGGGCGGCAAGGTGGCGATCCTGTCGCTCGGCTCCAGGCTCGCCGACGCGCTGAAGGCGGCCGACGAGCTCGCCGCCTACGGCCT
>NZ_SMAK01000030.1 GCF_004346195.1 Tepidamorphus gemmatus
TTGTAACACTTCCACTCATCGGTGCGATCCTCGGCTAAGGTGAAGCACCGGTTGCTGGGAGAGGGTCGCCGCAGCGTGGTCGGGGGTTGTTCCCTGTCTGTGAGATTGGCGCCCTCGACCGGCGTTCAGGGCTCGAACGGCATCCTGGGGCCAGGCCTTGCCCGCTTGCGTCCTCGCTTGGACAAGCGTGAGCATGGGCGTCGGCTCCGAGGCTCCCCGGCCGTTTGCGGCGAAGGAGGGATCATGTTCGCAGGCATCGACGTTGCGTCCGAACGGCATGTGCTGGCCCGTCTCGACAGTGCGGGCAAAGCAATCGGCCGCCCGATTGCGTTCGGCGAGGATCAGGACGGCTACACGCGGCTGGCAGAAGCGCTGGGGCCGCCGCCGGTCCTGGTCGCGATGGAAGCGACGGGGCATTACTGGAAGAACCTGTTCGCGGTGCTGACCGCGGCTGGCCACGACGTTGCCCTGCTCAATCCCTTCACCGCCCGCCGCTTCCAGGAGGCGAGCCTCGAGCGGACCAAGACCGACGCCATCGACGCCGAGGGGCTCGCCCGCCTCGCCTTCGAGAAGCGTCCTGTCCCCACGCAGCTGCATGACGAGGCGGCCGAGAGCCTGCGTGAACTCGTCCGCCATCGCGACCGGCTCAGGCAGGACTTCGACGACCGGGTGCGCCAGCTGCACCGGCTGGTCGATCTCGGCTTCCCCGAGTTCACCCGCTACGTCCGCAGCCTCGACAGCATGCTGGCCACTGCGCTGATCGCCGAGCACCCCACCGCGCAGGCCTTCGCCCGCGCCAACCCCCGGCGCCTGGCGAAGCTGCGCTACGACGGCTGCCACTTCGTCGGCCCCGAACTGGCCGAACAGCTGGTGGCCGCAGCGAAGCACTCGGTCGGCCAGCATCACGGACCGGTCTATGCGCTGCAGGCCCGGCATATCTGCCAGGACCTCGATCTGTGGCGCCGCCGCCTGACCGAGATCGACCGCGACATCGAGGGCCTGCTCGACGCCCATGAGGTTGGCAAACTCCTGCTCAGCATCGACGGTCTGGGGCCGCACTCGGTCGCGCGCATCATCGCCGCGGTCGGCGATCCGGCGCGGTTCCGAAGCGCGGGCGCCTTCGCGGCCTATGTCGGCGTCGTCCCAAGCCTTCGGCAGTCCGGCAAACACTCCGCCCGCATCCGCGCGCCCATCAGCCCCATGGGCAACGCCCGGCTGCGACGCGCCCTGTGGATGCCGGTGCTCGGCGCCGTCCGCCGCAATCCCTGGCTCCGCGCCTTCTATCAGCGCCTGCGCGCAGCCGGAAAACCCGCCAAGCTCGCGCTGATCGCCGCCATGCGGAAACTGCTCAACGCCGTCTACAGCGTCGCCAGAAACCGCAAGCCGTTCGTCACCCTGACCGACACGGCGCGGGCGGCATAGGCCACACATCCCGACGCCGCCCGCGCCATGTCGGATCGCGAAAACCGCTTGCGCAACGTGACGGCATCTCAC
>NZ_SMAK01000031.1 GCF_004346195.1 Tepidamorphus gemmatus
GTGGATCGAGTCTAACACTTCGCGCCCTCGTTTGACGGCGGCGATGATTTTGTCGGGATCGGCGGTCCAGATGAAGGGTTTGGGGTCACGGTTGGCCTCGCCGAGATAGCGGTTGATGGCGGCCTGGAGATCGACGACCGAACGGAAGACCCCTCGCTTCAATCGCCGCTTGGTGAGCGTGGCGAAGAAGGTCTCGACCGCGTTGAGCCAGGAGCATGAGGTTGGGGTGAAGTGGAAGGTCCAGCGGGGATGTCTGGCGAGCCAGGCGCGGACCCTGGGATGCTTGTGGGTGGCATAGTTATCGAGGATGGCATGGATCAGTTTTCCGGCCGGCACCTCGGCCTCGACCGCGTTGAGGAAGCGGATGAATTCCTGATGGCGGTGGCGCTGCATGTTGCGGCCGATGACCGTGCCGTCGAGAACATTGAGCGCGGCGAACAGGGTCGTGGTGCCGTTGCGCTTGTAGTCGTGGGTCATGGTGCCTGCCCGCCCCTTCTTCATCGGCAGGCCCGGCTGGGTGCGGTCGAGCGCCTGAATCTGGCTCTTCTCGTCGGCCGAGAGGACCACCGCATGCGCCGGCGGGTCGACATAGAGGCCGACGATGTCCCTGAGCTTGGGGACGAAGTCGGGATCGTTGGAGAGCTTGAAGTGGCGGGTTCGGTGGGGCGCCAGGCCGTGGGCCCGCCAGATGCGCTGCACCGAGGAGGCGCTGATGCCGACCGTCTTGGCCATGGCCGGTGCCGTCCAGTGGGTCGCCTCGTGCGGCGGCGCGGTCGCGGTCAGGGCGATGACCTTGTCGATCACCGCCTGTTCGAGCGGCTTGATGCGCGATGGCCGGGTCTTGTCGCGCAGCAGGCCCTTCACCCCTTCTTCGGCGAAGCGTTCCTGCCAGCGCCAGACGCAGGTCTTCGACTTCCCTGTCCGGCGCATGATCTCGAACGTGCCGAGGCCGTCGGCCGACAACAGCACGATCCTGGCCCGCCAGGCGTGCTTCTGCGGAGCGTTGCGGTTGCCGACGATCGCCTCCAGCCGGCTGCGATCGGCGGCGGTGAGGGTGATGGAAATCCCGGGGCGCATGGCCCAGACTCGCATGCGACGCCGCTCGAGGGAATCCCTCTCGGGATTCAAATGTCAGACGTGATCCACTA
>NZ_SMAK01000032.1 GCF_004346195.1 Tepidamorphus gemmatus
CTGAGAAGCCGTGCCTGCGACTGCTTCTGGACCATTTTGCGCTGATCGAGGATGACCGGGAGGCATGGCGGGTAGCGCATCCGCTGCCCGAAGTGCTGCTTCTGGTGGTGTGCGGCACGATCGCGGCCGGCGACGACTTCGAGGACATCGTCGACTGGGGTGCGGACAATCTGGCCTTCCTGCGCCGCTTGCTACCCTATCATCATGGCATTCCCGGCAGCCGTTGGCTGCGCATGCTGATGAACCGCATCGATCCGGGGCTGTTTGCCGAGTGCTTCCGGTCCTGGGCGGCGGCGCTGCGGCCGGATGCAGCCGATCTGGTGGCCATCGACGGCAAGACCGCGCGCGGCAGCCACGACCGCGGCAACGGGCGCGCGGCGCTGCACCTGGTGTCGGCCTTCGCCACGCGCGAACGCCTCGTGCTGGGCCAGCAGGCCGTCGCCGAGGGCAGCTGCGAACACGAGACGATCCCGCTCCTGCTCGACAGGCTCGCCGCCTCCGGCAGTCTCGACGGCGCGCTGGTCACCATCGATGCCATTGCCTGCAATCCCAAGGTCGCACAGGCCGTCATCGATGCCGGCGCCGACTATCTCATCGCGGTCAAGGCCAACCAGCCCGGCCTGATGGACGAGATCGCACGCTTCTTCGACGATCCTTGCAATCCGCCGCCCGACCGCTGCGAGGATGCCGACAAGGGCCATGGCCGCATCGAAGCGCGCCGCGTTGCCGTCTCAACACAAGTCGACTGGCTGAGGGGCGAGCGGCGCTTTCCCGGCGAATACCGGCTGCCCAACATCGCCGCAATCGTCATGGTGGAGGCCGAGACCTTCGAAAAGGGCGCCACCACACGCCACCGGCGCTTCTATGTCGCCTCGCGCCGCCTCACCGCCCACCACGCCGCCGACGCCATACGTCGCCATTGGGCCATCGAGACATCATTGCACTGGGTGCTCGATGTCACCTTCAACGAGGACAAGGCGCGCAGCCGCACCGGCCACGGTCCCGCCAACATGGCCGTCGTGCGTCACTTCGCCTTCAACATGCTCCGCCGCGTCCACGACAAGCGATCCATCAAGCTGCGCAGAAAACGGGCTGCACGCAACAACCAGTACCTTCAGCA